>WFUQ01000162.1 GCA_015484935.1 Gammaproteobacteria bacterium | reverse complement strand
AGGATGAGCGCGAGGGGAGAGTCGCATTGCATGAGATGCTGCCGCAAGTCGATGTGCTGTCGCTGCATTGTCCGCTCACCGGGCAGACACGAGGTCTGATCGGCAAGGCTGAACTCGCATCGATGAAGTCGGATGCGATACTGATCAATACTGCACGCGGTGGTCTGGTAGATGAGCATGCGCTGTTACAGGCATTGGCATCCGGGCAGTTGGCCGGAGCTGGACTGGACGTGCTGGAACAGGAGCCGCCACCAGCCGATCACGCCTTGCTCAACTGTGATCTGGATAATCTTGTCCTGACACCGCATACAGCCTGGGCGAGTCGTGAAGCCAGGCAGCGTGTGTTACAGGAAGTGGCGGACAATATCCGCGCGTATCAATCAGGGCAGCAGAGAAATGTCGTCTCGCCCGGCTGATGACAGCGGGCTGATGACGGCATGGTCTATTCCCCGGTGATGGTGACAGTGATCTTTCTCTCTGTCTGATTCTGGCTGCTGTCCCACAGATAGATGCCTTGCCAGATTCCGATGCCGGGGTGGTTATTGCTCACCGGTATGGTCAGGCTGTTCTGCGACAATGCATAACGCATATCGACAGAGAATTCGTTCATACCCTGATTGATCCTTTCGCTGTTCTCATCGGTGCTGGGTACGAGGTCGGCGAGGAAGCTGGCGGTATCGTTTTTCATCGAATCGTCAGCGAAGTCGGCGATCAACAGGCTGGCGACACTGCTGTGCACGAACAGATGACAGGTGCCGGTCTTGATATCCGATTCCGCGATGAGCTCCGAGATCAGCGAGGTGATCTCGTAAGCACCGCCATCGGTCTGGAACAGTTTGATGGTGTCCTGAAATACCATCGACTACTCACCGATGATGGTTACGATCACTTTCCTTTTGTGAGATTGCACACGGTGTTCCCAGAGGTAGATCCCCTGCCATATGCCAAGTTTTACTCTGCCTTTCTGGATCGGCAGGCTGAGTGCGTTCTGTGTGAGTATGGTGCGCACATGCGCGGGCATGTCATCGGGTCCTTCGTCCTGATGTTTGAACATGGCATCGCCATCGGGTACCAGTTTTTTCATGAAGGTTTCGAGATCGGTGCGTACGGTCGGGTCGGCATTCTCGCAGAGGATGAGAGAGGCACTGGTGTGCTGGATAAACAGCTGGCAGATACCGGACTGGATACCGGATTGATCGATGGCATGCTCGACCTGTTGCGAGATGTTGTAGGTGCCACGACCCGTGGTGGAAAATTTCAGTTCCCGATGGAAGACCATACTATTCTCGAAGATTGCTGGTGTGTTACTTATACAGATTAGATTGAATAGTAGACTAAATCGGTCAGCTTTACTGAATCCTTCGGCTTTGTCTTATCGCAGGCAGCGATGAAATCCTTGCGCGACCTGCATCATCATATCGAACCAGAGCTGTTCGCCTTCGCTGAGCTGCTGCCCCAGTGTCTGGATGCGGACCGTCTTTGATTCTCCTGCGCGGGCGAGCCGTCTGAAGATGCCGGGTTGAGTGCTGCTGTCATAGATCAGGCAGCGGGTATTCTGTGACTCGATCAGCGCATCGAGCTTCCTGACATTACGCATGCTCGAAGCGGTGCTGTCGCTGTCTTTGACGAAACCACTCGCCTGTAATGAGAACGTTTTTTCGAAATACTGGTAGGCATCATGATAGGCGATATAGTTTCGGTCGATGCCGGACAACTGCGCTTTGATTTTGACGGACAGCGTGTCGATGCGTTGCAGTGTCTGCTTCAGGTTGGTGTCGTAGCGAGCGCTGTTGAGACTATCGATCTCCATCAGTTTCGCAGCGACTGTGCGCACGATGAAACGGGCATTATCTGTCGATAGCCAGATGTGTGCATCCAGCCTGTGAGCATCTTCGTGCGAATGGTGCAGACGTGTAGGGTATCGCTGCGGCAGTGCGCTGTGCAGCAACGCGATGTCGGGTGTGTCTGATTGCTGGATGACTTTGTTTAATGCCGTCTCCAGTTCAGGGCCGACCCATACGATCAGGTCGGCGCGGTTTATCAAGCGGCGCTGAGAAGGTCGCAGGTTGAAATGGTGAGGGTCTGATGATGCACTCATCAGCAATTCAGGCCGGGCGATGCCTGACATCAGATTGCTTACCAGAGAGTGTATCGGCTTGATACTGACCACCACCACGGGTGCTTGTGCGGCTGCAACAGGTAGATAGGTGAGGGCGATAAAGGCCAGCAGATATGCCTGGATAGCTTTGGTCATAGGGTCGGGTGGTTCAGATGCGGTTTAAAAATGTTATGTTATAATATAACATAACTTGATATGTATTTACGAGGTGAAGCGCTTTTCACCGACAATGAGACGAGCCCATGTCTGAATCCTGCCGCCACAATGGTCGTACCAGCTGCACTGTTCCTTCCTCGGAGCAGGTGCAGGACTTGTTGCTGCAGGCGGAAAAGCTGTGCGCCGGACGACAGCAACGGTTCACCGAACTGCGCCGCAAGGTGCTGGAGCTGGTGTGCCAGTACAAACAACCTGTCGGCGCTTATGATCTACTGGATGACCTGAAACAGACCGGCCGCTCTGCCGCGCCACCGACGGTGTATCGTGCACTGGATTTTCTGCAGTCGCAGGGTCTGGTACATCGACTGGCAACCAATAATACCTACATCGCCTGCGCCCACCCCCAGCATGAACATACCGGCCTGTTCTTCGTGTGTCATCGATGCGGTTTCACGCAGGAGGTTCACACCGACGAGATCGTACAGGCGGTCAGGCAACAAGCGGTTACACTGGACTTTACTGTCGAGAAGGCAGCCGTTGAAGTGAGTGGCACCTGTCATGACTGTCAAAGCGGGAACGATGATGTCTGATGCGATCCTGTCAGCAGACCAGCTCGTGTTCAGCAGAAAAGGGCATCGCATCCTGGACAAGGTCAGTGTGCAGATCCGGGCATCGGAGATCACGACCCTGATCGGTCCCAACGGTGCAGGTAAAACCAGTCTGGTGAGGATACTGTTAGGTCTGGATGAGCCGGATGCTGGCAGTATCCATCGACTCGACGATCTGCGCATCGCCTATGTACCACAAAAAGTCTCGGTACCGCAGGAACTACCGATGCGGGTACGTGACTTGTTGTTGCTGAGTCGGGAAGTCGAATACGCGCAGATATCGGAAGTGTTAAAAGAACTGGCGGTAGCGCATCTGGAAATGAAGGCGGTGCAGCAGTTGTCTGGCGGTGAGTTGCAACGTGTGTTGCTAGCCAGAGCGTTGCTGAAACAACCGCAGTTGCTGGTGCTGGATGAGCCCGCGCAGGGTCTGGACGTGATGGGACAGCAGGCACTGTACAGAACCATCGCCGGGATTCGGGAGCAACATGGTTGTGCTGTGCTGATGGTGTCGCACGACCTGCATCTGGTGATGGCGCAGACAGATAATGTCATCTGCCTGAATTCACATGTGTGTTGTACCGGGCATCCTGATGATGTCAGTGAACATCCTGAATATATAAAACTGTTCGGTAGCGCGATAGATGGTCTGGCGGTGTATTCCCATCACCACGATCATGAACACGATATGCACGGTAACATCATAGAATCCGATGCCGCCGGTTGCACTTCGACACAAGGATGTACTGGTCATCATGATTGATCAATTCATCCTGTACGCCTTGCTGGCCGGACTGGGTATCGCCATAACAGCGGGACCACTGGGTTGTGTCGTGGTGTGGCGACGTATGGCTTATTTCGGCGATACACTGGCACACGCGGCCTTGTTGGGCGTGGTGTTGTCGCTGGCTTTGCAGTGGTTACCGGTGATCGGTGTGGTGATCACGGGCTTGTTGCTCACCGTGGTCCTGTTCTGGCTGGAACGCAAGCAGGAGTTATCGACAGATACGCTACTGGGTATCCTGTCTCACAGCGCATTGGCTATCGGCATGATCGCTATCGTGTTGTTACAGTCAAAACTGCCATCGCTGGATGTGATGGCATTGTTGTTCGGAGATATCCTCGCAGTTACCGGGCAGGAGCTTGTAGTGCTGTATATCGGTGTGGTGCTGGTGTTGCTGGTCTATGCCAGGATCTGGCGTGATCTAGTATCGTTGTCATCGAATGAAGATCTCGCCCGCATCGATGGTGTCAATGTTTCAGCGACACGGTTCGTCTTCATGGTGTTGCTGGCAGTGGTGATCGCATTCGCCATCAAACTGGTCGGGGTATTGTTGATCACAGCGATGTTGATCATTCCAGCGGCGAGCGCACGCCTGTTCTCTCATTCACCGCAACAGATGATCCTGCTGTCTGTGGTGATAGCCGTGTTGGCCGTGCTCGGCGGTCTGGCGATGTCATTGCGATGGGACCTGCCGACCGGTCCTGCTATCGTACTCGCTGCGGCTATCCTGTTCGCTGCCAGTCGCAGTATCAAGTCTTCGCCTGCCTAGTATGAATACGACGTGTTGATATAGAAGTCATTCCTGCTGTAATCGTATATCGGGTTATCGGTATTGTTGGATGTGAAACGGAGCATGCCCTGTACATCCCAGTTCTTCTGCAGGCGATAACGCAGTTTGATCGCTGTCTGCAAACGGTTCTCTGTGCGACCGGGGTTGATGCCGATGGCAGGATAGTCGCTGCTGCGATAGGCCATATCCCCTTTTATCGACCATTTGTCATCAAGCTTGTGGTTGACGATGCCACGTAGCGTGTGACGTGTCGGTGAGAAACTCTGGGTGAGTGTGTCAGCGCGACTGTTCAGTTCCAGTCGATATCTTGCCTGAATGCTGGTGTCATTGAGGCGTGTCTTGTACGTGAGACGCAATCGCTGTCGCCAGCCTTCCAGATAATCGTACAGCACATTGGATGAGTTGATGTCGTCGTATTGATAGTTGATGCGCAGACTGCTGGCTCTGCTCAGTTTCTGCCTGGCGGAGAGATCCAGACGCAGGGCTTTCTGAAAACCGGTCGAACCCAGATTGCTGTTGGCGAATGAGAGTGTGGTTTTTGTCCTCCAGTCCTGCAGTCTGGTTTTGTAATAGATGCCCGCACGCAGGATATTGAAATCATCCGTGTTCAGATTCATGTAGTCGATGTTGTAGAAGCTGGCGTTGACACCGATGTTTTTGTCGGTACTCAGTGGTAGTCGGGTAGATGCATACAGGCTGGTGAAGTTGTCACTGACATTGGTCGGTGAATTGTCGCTGGCACGGTTGACGTTATCATCACGACCCAGTGAGAAACTGAGCAGACCACTGATGTCATCCAGTAACGAAGCCGGTTTTTCAGGTTCGTTTTTTATTCGGCTGATCATCCTGCGAGCGCGTTTGTACAATGCAGCATCGTCTTTCTTCTTCACTCTGAAAAAATATTTTTTTGCTGTTTTGAGTCGATCGCGCTTGGTGTAGATCAGTCCAAGACTGTATTGACTGAGAGGATAGAATCGTTTGTTTTCTGCTGCTTTCCTGAAATGTTTTTCAGCACGTTTGAGATTGCCGGTTCTGTATTCGGAGACGGCCAGATTGTAATATACAGCTGCGCGTTTATCGCCCGAGTCGAGAGCGCGTCGGAAAGCATCTGCTGCCTGACTGAACTTCTCCTGCTTGAAATATTGCATTCCCTGTTGATAAGGGTTGCTGGCGGCGTAAGAGAGCTGCGCAAGTAATGACAGAAGTATGAAAACCGACAGTTTGATTTTATTGAGTGTAAACATGTGCATATGGTTATCCCTGAATATGGTGTGTCGATCGGTCACTCGTGTTTGACAGTGACAGGATGACTCTAATTAGCCAGAATAATCTTAAAGTTATATTAAATGTTGTCTGTATTTTATCGGAAATCACGCCTGTTACCGATAGACGGAGTAAAAGAAATGCCGGACATACAAGGTATGTCCGGCATTAAGCTACAGCGCGATTTTATTATTATCTACGATTCATCTGCGTTTGTACGCTGATTGACATCAGGCAGGGCTGTCGCTTGGTGCGCCGCTACCAGAACCGTTGTCGTCGTTGTGATCATCAGACTCATCTTCTTCCTGGTCTTCGTGTGCCTGATCCTGATCGTCATTTGCATCTTCCTGAGACTCGTCAGCATCTTCCTGCGCATCGTTATTGTCATCGTTTGAATCATCTGCTGCATCCTGAGCATCATCGTTAGAGTCGTCAGATGCATCGTTGCTGTCGTCGTTGGCATCATCGGATGCGTCATTGCTGTCATCGTTAGAGTCATCAGACGTATCGTTGTCGTCATCTTTGGCATCGTCAGATT
>WFUQ01000161.1 GCA_015484935.1 Gammaproteobacteria bacterium | reverse complement strand
TAGGGCTGTTTCTTGCGCAGGTCCCAGGCGATGCCGGAACCACGGATCATGGGGCCGGTCATACCCAGTTGCAGGGCGCGTTCCGGCGTCACGATACCGATATCCACGGTACGCTGTTTCCAGATGCGGTTATCGGTCAGCAGGGTTTCATATTCATCGACATAAGCAGGGAAACGTTCGGTGAAATCTTCCAGGAAGTCGAGCAGAGAACCCTGACGGTTCTCATTCAATTTGCCGACTTCGCGCTTGCTGTGCCATTTGGATTCTTTGTATTTAGGCATGCTGTCCGGCAGGTCGCGCGCGACACCACCGGGGCGATAATAGGTCGCATGCAGACGCGCACCGGAGACCGCTTCGTAACAGTCCATCAAGTCTTCACGTTCGCGGAAAGCGTACAGGAACATGGTCATCGCGCCCACGTCCAGCGCATGCGCACCGATCCATAACAGATGGTTCAGGATGCGGGTGATCTCGTCGAACATGACGCGTATATATTGCGCGCGTTCAGGACATTCGACGTTGAGTAATTTTTCCAGTGCCAGCACATAACCATGTTCGTTACACATCATGGAGACATAATCGAGTCTGTCCATGTAGCCGATACTCTGGTTATAGGGTTTACTCTCTGCCAGTTTTTCGGTAGCACGATGCAACAGACCGACATGCGGGTCGGCACGTTCGATGACTTCTCCGTCCATCTCCAGCACCAGACGCAATACACCATGCGCAGCAGGATGCTGTGGTCCGAAATTCAATGTGTAGTTACGAATCTCAGGCATCGTTGCTTTCCTCGGGTGCAGCATTCAGTACCGTTTTGGTATCTTCGCGGATGACACGGGGCACCAGTACTCGCGGCTCGATAGACACCGGCTGGTAGATCACGCGTTTCTGGTCAGCGTCATAACGCATCTCGACATGACCGACCAGTGGGAAATCCTTGCGGAACGGATGGCCGACGAAGCCGTAATCGGTGAGGATGCGGCGCAGATCAGGATGCCCCTCGAACAGGATACCGTACAGATCGAAGGCTTCACGCTCGAACCAGTTAGCCGAGTTCCAGATATCGACTACGGATGGCATGACCGGCATATCATCGTTATCGCAGTATGCACGTACACGCACACGCTGATTATTGGCTATCGACAGCAGGTGATAGACCGCAGCGAAACGTTGGCGATCTTTATTGGTATACGCAGGTGCTTCACCGAACTTGAGGCGCGCATTGGCGGCCGGTTCGACACCACGACTGAATCCGGTCGAGCTGGATGCCTGCGTGGTCCATTCGACACTGCCGTATTCCAGATAATCGACACCGCAGACATCGATCAACTGCTCGAAACCGAACTGTGCGTCGTCGCGCAATTTGGTGCATACCGAGATCAGATTGGTCGGTGCGACTTCGATGGTGACTTCCGCCATAACATCGTTTTCCACCAGCAGGTTCGCTTTCAGCGTGTCGCCAAAAGCCGCTTGTAATTTTTCAGATAGTTGTTGCGCTCTGCTCGGCATGATCAAACCCTGTCTCAAGATGCTTTACGAGCGATGGTATTGGTACGGCGGATCTTGTTCTGCAATTGCAGGATACCGTACAACAGGGCTTCCGCAGTCGGCGGGCAACCCGGCACATAGATATCGACCGGCACGATGCGATCACAACCCCGCACCACCGAATAGGAATAATGATAGTAACCACCACCGTTGGCACAGGATCCCATGGAGATCACCCAGCGTGGCTCGGCCATCTGGTCGTACACTTTACGTAACGCAGGTGCCATCTTGTTGCACAGGGTACCGGCAACGATCATCACATCAGACTGACGTGGAGAAGGACGGAAGATGATACCGAAACGGTCGAGGTCGTAACGTGACGCACCCGCCTGCATCATCTCGACTGCGCAACACGCCAGACCGAAGGTCATCGGCCACATCGAGCCGGTACGCGCCCAGTTGATCAGTTTATCTGCCTGAGTGGTAACGAAACCCTGCTCAAAAACGCCTTCTATTCCCATTCCAGCGCTCCTTTTTTCCACTCGTAGATGAACCCGATCACCAGCACACCCAGGAATATCCCCATGGCAAGGATACCGAACAGACCGATGTCATCCAGCACGATCGCCCAAGGGAACAGGAAAGCGATCTCAAGATCGAAGATGATGAACAGGATGGCGACCAGATAGTAACGCACATCGAATTTCATGCGTGAATCTTCAAATGCTTCGAAACCACATTCGAACGGTGAATTTTTTGCGGCATCGGGTCT
>WFUQ01000160.1 GCA_015484935.1 Gammaproteobacteria bacterium | reverse complement strand
CTGCTGGTCCGCACACCGTGCTGCCGCGTTCGATGCCTGCAGAGAGATGATGGAACAGTTGAAGAGTCAGGCCCCCTTCTGGAAGAAAGAAGTCACCGAGGACGGTGAGCGCTGGGTGCATGATGTGAGTGATAAGTGACGCGGCTAAAGCGTAAAGCAGTCCGCAAATGAACGCTAATTAACGCAAAGACAAACAAGTATTAGCCGCGAAGAACGCAAACAACGCGAAGGGTTAAAAACAAAAAAGATCTTTTGCGTGTCTCGCGTCCTTCGCGGCTAAAATTGTTTTTAGGTTTTATCAGCGTGAATTCGCGTTCATTTGCGGACTAAAGTTTTTACACCACACATAAAAAAGCCGCGTATCGCTACGCGGCTTTCAATCTCACACTTTACTTTTCGATTAGATGAACAGCGACTGTGTTGCGTCTGCAGATTCTTCGAAGTAAGTGGCAGCACCGACGAACTCACAGCCGTCGATGAATGCAGATGGGTCATGACCGAACAGTTCGACAGTCATCTGGCAAGCCAGGAACTTGCATTCTGCTTCCTGACATAGCTCGCGCAGTTCTGCGATGGTTGCGACACCACAGTTCTTGATGGTTTTCTTCATCAGTGTTGTGCAGATCGGATCCATGAATGGAACATTCCACAGTACGTTTGGTACTTTAGGTCCGAAGTCGATGTTGCGAAGCCATTTAGGGCCGAAAGGCATCTTCATAGGCATATCTGGTGCAGCGGTTGGTGTGATCTTTAATTTGCTGGTGTCTTTCAGCAGCAGGTTCAGACCGTAGAAGGTGAAAAAGATCGATACTTCCATACCGAGTGCGGCAGCGGTGCTAGCCAGAATGAACGGGGGATATGCCCAGTCCAGTGTTCCTTTGGTTGCGATGATGGTTAATTTGCGATTATCCGACATGATACTAATCCCCGAGGTTTAATAAAAAATAAGGCAGTCTTCTGACTATAAGTAATACAGAGTGTACAACCATACTCCCAAAACAGCAATTGTTGCAAGTTTTTGTGACTATTTTGCATGAATTTAGTATATCGTAAAATACTAATATATAAGTGTATTACATGTCTCGCGCCTGTCGAAATGGGTTTGCGTGGAGTGCTTTTTGCAGGGTTACCTGCTGTCCACGGTGACAGATTGAAACCGTTTGTTCAGATGGTGTTGGTACGCTTCAAAAGAGGTGATTGGAGGTTGGCAGTTCAGACCGCTGCATGGGTAGGCGCAAGCAGTGCCGATGGTGGTTTTGCCTGTGGCGAAATCGGGTGTCTCTATGTGGTCGGCGATAGCGAAGATCATCGTCGATGGCAGATAGTGCCCCCGGCTGTATCGTTGCCAGTCTCCCAGCTTGTCTTGTTGGCCGCGCAGGACGATGATCTGCGGTGGCTGCAGGTATTCTTCCAGTGCATGCAGCATGGTGCAGTGAGAGATGGCGTGCTGGTTGATGGATTGCCATGCGCATTTCAGGCTGTTCTCTGCTGCTGCCAGATAGCGTGTATCGCCACTCAGATAGCCCAATCGTTGCAGCGTAAGGGCAGCGATGCCATTGCCAGAAGGTATGGCTTCATCTGCGAATGATTTGCTGCGTTGTATCAGTTGCTCATGGTCGTGGCTGGTGAAGAAGAAGCCGCCGTGTTCGCTATCTTCGAACTGGTCGAGTAATGTGTCGGCGAGCTGTATTGCCCAGTGATAATGTTCGTTCGACCAGTCGTGTTGCAACAGTTCGAGTAGCGCGTGCAGCAGGAAGGCGTAGTCGTCCAGATAGGCATTCAGATGAGCCTGTCCCTGACGGCTGGTCGCGAGCAGCCGGTCATCTCGCCAGTGGTGCTGCTTGATAAAGCTGGCAGCCCGCTGTGCAGACTGGAAGAAGTCATCCTGCCCCAACTGGCGACCTGCATAGGCCATCGCTGCAATCACCAGCGCGTTCCAGGATGTGAGTATCTTGTCATCCAGGCCAGGTCGGACACGTTGTTGCCTCAGTTGCAGCAGGCTTTGCCGAGATTGCTGGAGTCGTGCATGGCACTGCTCATCGTCAAGTCTAAAAGCATCTGCGATCTGATGCTCACTCAGATAGGCATGCAGATGCCATTGGCCTTCGAAGTTGGCCGCTCTATCCAGCCCGAAACGCTGTATGACCAGTTCGGCATCGTCGTCAGATAACTGATCTTCGATCTGCGGCTTCTGCCAGACATAGAACTTGCCTTCAACGCCTTCGGAATCGGCATCCAGTGCGGAATAGTATCCCCCGTCCTCGGCCTGCATCTCGCGCATGATCCAGTGCGCTGTTTCCGATGCGGCGTACATATAGAGAGGATTCTTGCTCAGGCACCATGCCTGCACGTTCAGCCAGAGTAGTGGTCCGTTGTCATACAGCATCTTTTCAAAATGGGGGATCATCCACTTCTCGTCTGTGGAATAGCGGAAGAAACCGCCACCCAGATGATCGAACAGGCCGCCTTCGGACATGCGTTCGAGCGAGAACAGGGCTGTGTGTAGCAGGCGGGCATCTGGCGAAAGATTGGATGCGGTCTGATACCAGTGTCGCATTGCCCGCTCGATGATGGCGGGATGCGGGAATTTGGGTGCTTTACTATAGCCGCCGTATCGGGCATCAAATTGCTGTTCGATCTGGGTGCGTGCCATATCCAGTGGCATGGCGCTGAGGGAGAGAGACTCCGGGATGGTTGCCTCAAGTGGTTTGCACAATATCGCTCTTATAGAGTCGCTCTGTCTGGTGATATCGTCCTGGCGAGTCTGGTAGATGTCGCTGACATGGCGCAGCAGTTGACTGAAAGAAGGGAGTCCATGCCGTGGTTTATCGGGAAAATAAGTGCCGGCATAGATCGGCATATGGTCTCTGGGGTCGATGAATACGGTCAGGGGCCAGCCACCGGGGCGTTCGGTCAGTACCGAATGTGCCATCTGGTAGATCTTGTCGAGGTCAGGGCGTTCCTCTCTGTCCACTTTAACATTGATGAACAGCGTGTTCATGATCTCAGCGGTGGCAGGATCTTCAAACGATTCGTGTGCCATCACATGGCACCAGTGGCAAGCCGAATAACCGACAGACAGCAGGATGGGTTTGTTCTGCTCGCGTGCGATTTGTAGAGCCGTTTCAGACCATGGCATCCAGCATACCGGATTCTCAGCGTGTTGAAGTAGATAAGGGCTGGTTTCGTTCGAGAGTAGGTTCATCTGGAGTGGGCATCCGGTCGTTTGATGTTGTGTGCATATTATCATCGTGAGTCGGGTCTGAAGACGGTCCTCCTTATGAACGATGAAAATGTGAGGGTGGTTGTCATCATGGCAGTGAGGTTCGGGTAGTAGTTGGAGACAAATGCTAATTGCGTGGTAAGAAAATTGACGCGATAGGGCATCCATGAGTGCCGTAAAACCATGATTCGAACAGTATTTGAGCGATTGAGGCTAGACGAAGAGCCAGAATGAAAAAATAATTGAAAAAAATGCCACAAACCCCTTTAACTCCGTCGCCATT
>WFUQ01000159.1 GCA_015484935.1 Gammaproteobacteria bacterium | reverse complement strand
CGTCAACGGTACTGGCAGTATGTTGATGGTCGCTGAAAAAGTTGGCTCTGACACCCTGCTATCACAGATCGTACAGATGGTCGCCGAAGCACAACGCTCACGTGCGCCCATCCAGAAGCTGGTAGACGTGGTCTCCAGTTATTTTGTACCCGTAGTCGTAATTATCTCCGCTCTCACCTTTATCGTCTGGTGGAACTGGGGCCCTGAACCTGCATTAGCCTATGCCGTTATCAATGCGGTCGCTGTTCTCATCATCGCCTGCCCCTGTGCACTGGGACTCGCTACACCTATGTCGATCATGGTCGGCACCGGTAAAGGCGCGATGATGGGGGTCCTGATCAAGAATGCCGAGGCACTGGAGGTCTTGCGTAAAGTTGACACCATCGTGGTAGACAAGACAGGTACGCTCACCGAGGGCAAACCGCAACTGGTTTCGATCGTTGCAATAGATGGTTTTGCAGAACACGACATCCTCCGTCTGGGTGCCAGCCTGGAACGTGCCAGCGAACACCCATTAGCGGAAGCGATAGTACGTGGCGCAGAAGAGAAAGATGTCACCCTGATGCAGACCGATAACTTTGAATCGGTCACCGGTAAAGGTGTGACAGGTACAGTCGATGGTCACACAGTGGCACTCGGCAACCTGAAACTGCTTGAAAGCCAAAACATCGCTCCCGGTGATCTGCCACAACTGGCTGAGGAAGGTCGCGGTGAAGGCCAGACTGTCATGCTGGTCGCTATCGATGGCAAAGCCGCAGGTCTGATAGGTGTAGCCGACCCGATCAAGGAATCGACTCCTGAAGCCATCGCCGATCTACATGAAGAAGGGCTGACGGTAGTCATGCTCACAGGTGATAGCCGCACCACGGCTCAGGCTGTTGCCAACAAACTGGATATCGATCAGGTAGAGGCAGAAGTCATGCCGGACCAGAAAGCCGAGATCGTGAAAAAACTCCAGTCTCAGGGAAAAATTGTCGCCATGGCGGGTGATGGTATCAACGATGCACCTGCGCTTGCACAAGCTCAGGTCGGTATCGCGATGGGTACCGGCACCGATGTTGCTATGGAGAGTGCTGGCGTCACACTGGTGAAAGGTGATCTTCGCGGTATCGTTCGTGCGAGACGGCTGAGTCGGGCAGTCATGAGCAATATACGACAGAACCTCTTCTTTGCCTTCGCCTATAACTCTCTCGGTGTTCCGGTCGCAGCCGGGATCTTATATCCCGTATTCGGTCTGTTGTTATCACCTATTATCGCTGCTGCTGCAATGAGCTTCAGTTCAGTATCGGTGATCACAAACTCTTTGCGCTTGCGCAACCTTAAGCTGTAAGCAGCACACACAATCAATGGCGGATTTATGAAAAAACTAACGTTACTGGCACTCGCACTGATCATCGGAGCGGCACTGTTCATCTGGACAGGCGTCTACAACATCGGCGCTACCGATAAACACTGGGCCGTAACCAACGACCTGATCGAAGCTCTCAGAGAACGCTCCATCGAAGTGCGGTCTGAAGACCTGGTACCACCGGATGATATAGACGATGCAGCACGCCTCGCTGCAGGCGCTGCCAACTATCAAGAGATGTGTGTCACCTGTCATCTCGCACCGGGTACACAGGCGACAGAACTACACGAAGGCCTTTATCCGCAACCACCCGTGTTCTACCAGAACGATGCCGAACATGATGAACACGGGCTGCAGAGTAATTTCTGGGTCATCAAAAATGGCATCAAATTAACCGGCATGCCGGCCTGGGGCGGATCTCACACGGACGATGAGATATGGTCACTGGTGGCATTCATCAACAGATTGAGCGTCATGTCTGATAAGGAATATCAGGCTTTCGTCGCCGAAGGTAAAAGCTGACACCACTATGTTCGATATGCATAGTGGCTGGAGCGACTACATGGGGGCAAATATGGGGCTGGGAATGTGGTTATTCTGGATCATGGTGATAGTGATCATCGTGTTGATCGTCAAAGCTATCAGCAGTAACTCTGTCGATGGCGCTGCAAACCCGACTAAGAGTGCTCTGGAGATTTTGCAACGGCGCTACGCGAGCGGTGAGATAGATGAACATGAATTTAAACGGATAAAAAACGAACTTGAAAACCTGAATCAATCCACAGACAAATAG
>WFUQ01000158.1 GCA_015484935.1 Gammaproteobacteria bacterium | reverse complement strand
GGGAATTTGTGTCATCTTCTCAACAATATTGTCAGATTGTGACCATAGAAAAGTGGGCTTTATTTAACATTTTTACTTTGCTTTTCACTAACTTAGCAACTATAAATAAGACAGTCTGAGAGAAAATGTAAACAGGCGTTTACAACAGCGAGATAGCGACTCGTGAGTGACATCAGACGAGTAAACGTCCATTCCAATTGTTACAAAAGACACTTTCCAGGGGTTACGTGATTCTGCATATAATCGAGAACGCGTTTGCTGATAAAGTTTTATCGGCGCGCACCAATTTTTTGGCACGAATTCTAAACGTAACATTTTGTTGACAATTGGCTGAGCCAGATGACTGAACAGATAACATTAACAAACAGGATGAACAAACGAGCAATGATGCTGTTGTCGTTTGTGTGCGTGTTGACGGGAATGTTTTATGCTTCAGCCACCTTTGCAGCTGCGGGTGATTCGATCAGCACGCGCGCCACCATCAACTACACATACAACGGTAATACATTCGTACAGGAGTCTTCGCCACTCGGTAACAGTACGGTCGGTGTCAACAATGGTGCCGATACCGTGTTCATCGAAGACAGGCTGATCAACTTCACAGTCAGTTCAACTGATGCAGCTGCGAGTGTTGCAGCATCCGGTCAACTCGCTGTCGTCACTGCGTTTACCGTTACGAACTTCGGTAACAATGCGCAGGACTTCCTGTTGACCGCGCGTGATACCAGTGTCAATCCTTTCGGTCTGCCAGCAGACAACATCGATGTCGCACCGCCGTTGTCGGTATATGTCGAAAACAATGCCACACCGGGTTATCAAGTGACACAGGATACAGCGACCTTCGTCGATGAACTGGCCGCAGGCGCGACTGCCACGGTCTATGTGCTGGCAAACTTGCCGGTCGCTGCGCCCGGTGATGTCGCAGCCGTCACGTTGATCGCGCAGGCTGCACAGGGCGGTGCTGCAGGTACGGAAGGGCTGGCGATAAACAACGACGATAACAATAACATCAGCCCGGCGGGTGTTTACAGCAATGCTGGCACCACGGTGAATGCGGGTACACCAGTCAACATCGCAGACAGTAATGCTGAAAACATCGTATTCAATGAACCTGCCGGTCTGAGCATCGAAGATATCGATAGTACCGGTCTGGTGCAGGATGTCGCCAGGAACGGTCAGCATGCCGACAGTAGCGCATACGAAGTGCAACCGGCTGCTGTCACCATCAACAAGACGGTGACGGTGATCGATACATTGGGTGGTACGGATCCACATGCGGGCGCCACCTTGCGTTATCAGTTGGACGTAGTGATAACCGGCACCAACAATATCAACAATCTGGTCATCACTGACACGATTCCGGCAAACACCACTTACACGCCTGCATCCATAACTTTGAATGGCATCGCTCAGACCGATGCCAGCGATGTGGTCGATTTTTCTGAGTTCACTTTTCCTGAAGTCATCGTCGATCTCAGTCAGGGCGGTCTGGTTGCAGTGACTCCGGGAACACCCAACACAATTATTTTCGACGTAACAATCGATTGAGGGCACACAAATGAAATCAATAAAAACAACTGTCGTTAAACTCATCGCAATCTGCAGCCTCGCATTCTTTGCTGCGGGTAATGCTATTGCTGAACAAGGTGCAGTACGTATCTCGAACAAAGCGATGAAGCAGGTGATAACGGTAGATGACAACGGTAAACGCGAGATCAGTTTCGTCGAACCGAAGACGGTCATCCCCGGTGACATCATCCTGTATACCATCGAGGTCGAGAACACGAGTGACAAGAGTGCCAGCAATATCGTGATCGATAATCCACTGCCGAACAATTCTTATTATCGCGATGGCACCGCGGCTGGCGATAACACCGAGATACAGTTTTCAGTCGATGGCAGATCCTATGCGACTGCCGACAAGCTGACGGTGGACGTAGATGGCGTGACCCGTACAGCCGGTGCCAAGGATTACAAGAGTATCCGCTGGATCTACACCCGCGACCTGCAACCGGGCGAGAAAAAATCGGTGTCGTTCAAGACTGAGATAAAGAAGGCAGGTGGCTGAACGGCGATCTGACAATATGATGAATCTACTTGACTCACAAGCTGTAGACACCAGGCCCGTACCAGACGGGTTTTTGGTCGTTCATGGCTATCAAAAAAACAGGGATGGTCCTCTCATCTTCCACAGGCGGGACGGGCCGTTATTCGTAACCGGCCCGCCAGGCGGAACAGGACCACCGAAGGAATCGGGACCACCAGTCAACGGAATGTTCAAGGGTACTGGTCCGCCGGAATCGGGTTTATCCGAAGGAACGGGTAGACCGCAAAAACTGCAAATGCCGAACACGTGTTCAGCAACAGATAAAAAGGAAAACCAAAACAATCAATCTCTAAACAGGAGAGATAAGATGAAAAACCTAAACCGAAAGAGACTGTTAGGTCTCATGTTTGTAGGGTGTCTCGGCACCATGCAGACATCGGTAGTATTAGCGAACGCTGGTGATACTATCGATAACACCGCCACACTGAGTTTCTCGGTGGGTGGTGTTGCACAGACAGATGTGGTTTCTAATACGGCCAGTTTCGTAGAAGACCGTGTTATCAACTTCACTGTGACAGAAGCCGGTATCATCGGTGCGACCGATACGGTTCCGTCAGGTACGGCGGGTGTTACCTTCACTGTTACCAATAACAGTAATGACGCACTCGACTTCTCACTGACCTATCTGCAGGATGCAGGTGATAACTTTGATACAGGTGCAGTAAGCTACTTCCTCGAAGATGGCACGACTGCCGGTTATCAGGTCGGTGAAGATACCGTCGCTGTCACCTTCCTCGATGAGGTCGCTGCGGATGGTGGTACGGTGACGTTCCATGCCGTCGCTACCATGCCGGGTACCGTCGTCGATGCTGATCTGGCAAACGTGACTGTCGTCGCGCAGGCAGCTGAAGGTGGTGGTGCGACAGTTCAGGGCGCTGACATTACCAACGATGATAACGGTAATACCAGTCCTGGCGGCACAGCAAGCGACATCGGTGATACCGCAGCGATGGAAGATGTGTTCAACGAGGGTGCAGGTACACTCGATAGTACGGGTGCCGCTGATGTAGCACGTAACGGTCAGCATTCTGCAAATGATGCTTTCAGTATCGTTACCGCTAATCTGGCTGTCACCAAGACCTCCAGTGTCATCTATGACCCCGTCAACCTCGATGCCTTCACAGTTGGCAATAACCCTAAAGCGATTCCAGGTGCGTACGTACAGTACACATTGACTATCGCCAATACGGGTAGTGCATCTGCTGATCTCACCACCTTGAGTGATCCACTGCAGGCAGCTGCACCGACATTCGGTGAGCTGGATCTTGATCCTAACCTGCTGGCTTCAAACAAGGTGCTGGGTGCAACGTTGAACTTCCCGGGTGATGAAGAGAACGCTGTCGCTGACTCGATACATGTCGTCGTGACAGGTTCGACCCGTGCAGTCGCTGATCTGTACTGTACTTCAGTTGCAGATGCAGATGGTTGTGATTACTCCGGTGGTCCCGGTGGTACAGTATCTGTCGATCTGAGCACAGTGCTCGTGGTCGATGGTGCAAACGGTTATACCGCTGGTGAACTGAAAGCCGGTGAAACCGTTACCATCACCTTCAACGCTATCGTTCAATAAAGACGGATCTTATCGAATGATGTCATTGATCCATAACATGTTGGCAGTGCTCGCAGCCTGCTTCGGTGGTAACGCCGAAGTGGCTGTGCGTGGTCGCATGTTATCGGGTCGTGATGTTGAATTACGCAAGACAGGTTATGCCGCATCCTGCGGTGTAGCCCGTCTTCATAAGCTGTCTGCTCGCAGACAGCTTATGAAGACTCGTCTTTTGATGATGACACTCTATATAGTGTCGCAATTTGCCATGACAGCCGCGCAGGCGATCACGCCTCCGGGAACGGTCATCAGCAATACCGCCGGTGCCAGCTTCGATATCGGCGGCTCCCCTATCTCTATCGCCAGTAACCCGGCCAGTGTCACCAGCACCATCATCGGTACCAGTTCTGCGGTCGCGCTGTATCAGTACGATCCGGTCGGTCCGGGTGCGCTGAGCCTGCCATTCCCCACGCAGTACAATACCGCACCGACTCCGGCAACATTTGTGGCTTCGCCAGCGCCTGTGATCCCGGTTGTCGGTGGCACAGCAATGGTGCTCGATCCGAACACGCCTGCTGATCTGGCGGTCGTCGATACCTACACCAGCGGTGAACCAGTGTTCGTGGTGGTCACCGACCCCGACCAGAACCTGAACCCGGCAGTGCTGGAGACCATCCTGGTCGACGTCACCAGTTCGACCGGTGATGTCGAGCAGATATTACTGACCGAGACCGGTGTCAATACCGGTGAGTTTATCGGTTATGTGCAGTCTGTTTCATCGACTGCCGGCGTGACACCTTATGAAGGTAATATCACGCTGGAGCAGAACAGCACCATCACGGTCAGCTACACCGACCAGTATGATAGTAGCGATACCAGCATCGGTTCGACGCTGGCTGACCCGTTCGGTATCGTGTTCGACAGTGGTACCGGTGCGCCGGTCAGCGGCGTGCAGGTCACGCTGCTCGATGCACTGGGTGCACCTGCCGTCGTCTATGGTGATGACGGCGTAGCAGGTTACCCGAATACGGTCACGACCGGTAGCAGCGTTGCCTTCAACGGCATCATCTATAATTTCCCTGCCGGTGCATATCGCTTCCCGCAGCTGGTACCGGGTAACTATCAGCTGGTCGTCTCAACGCCTGCCAATTATCAGGCACCTTCGACGGTGAGTATCGCGAACCTGCAAGTGTTGCCGGGTGCACCGTTTGCCCTGTTGACCGATGCTTCGTTCGGTAACCAGTTCACTTTACAGGCCGGTCCACCATTGCATGTCGATATCCCTGTCGATTCACTCAACAGTCTGCTGGTGTTGAGCAAAGATACCTCGACCAATGTCGCTTCCATCGGTGACTTTGTCAAATACAATCTACAGGTCGAAAACAGAGATGCCGTCGCCACAGCTTTCGGTGTGACTGTCACAGATGCACTGCCGACCGGTTTCAGATATCAGCCCGGTTCGGTACGTTATAACGGCACTTACAATGCGGCATTCGAACCGACTGTTTCTGCTGACGGACAGACACTGACATTCAATGTCGGCAACCTGGCACCGGCTTCTGCGCCATTCCTGATCGATTACGTCACTGAGATCACCGTTGCTGCAAAAATGGGTATCGCGATCAATTCAGCAAGCGCGGCGGACAACGCCAGTACGCAGTCGAATTCCGCAGTCGCCAGCATCACGGTGAAAGACGAACTGTTCAGCCAGAAATCATTCATCGCCGGTACGGTGATACACGGTGAGTGCGGTCAGGACGATGCAGACCGTACCGGTCTGAAAGATATCAAACTGTATCTGGAAGACGGAACCAGCGTGGTCACCGATAGCAACGGCAAGTTCCACTTCCAGGGTGTCGAACCCGGTTCGCATGTGGTCCAGATCGATACTCACAGTATCCCTGATAGCATGGAGATCGCCAGTTGTGAGAACAATACCCGCTTCGCCGGAACAGCGTATTCGCAGTTTGTAGATGTCTCTGCCGGTTCGTTATGGCGTGCTGATTTCTACATCCGCAACAAACCACCGATAACAGACTATGCCACCATCGATGTGAAGAGTGAACTCATCGGCAAGGATGTGAAATACACCATCGCCATGAGTAATGGTTCTATCCCGGTCAGTAAGTACCGCTTGATGGTGAACCTGCCGAAGGGTATCGAATATGTGGTCAAGAGCAGTTGGCTCGATGGTGTCAATATCGAAGATCCTATCGATAACGATAATCTGCTGATATACCGTCTCGGTGACAAGGGCAGCAACTGGTCGAACACGCTGGAATTCCGTGCACGACTTAAAGTGAGCAGCACGTCGGAGCTGACCACGACATCGTTCGTGATGCTCAACACAGACGAGAAACGCAACATCCGTTCGAAACCGATCAAGACCAAACTGGAAGTTGTATCCGGTCGTATCGAGCGCAAGCGGATCAATTATCAGGCCCTGTTCAAACCATTGAGCGCCGAACTGACCGAGAAGAGTGCGCGTGAACTGGATCAGCTCATCGATAATCTCGGTGGTGTCGAGATCGAACTCGAAAAAGTCGTCGGACACTCAGACAGTATCCCGATCCGTAGCTCACGTGCGAAATATAAATCCAACAAAGAGCTGTCGAAAGCGCGTGCACAATCAGTCGCAGATCATCTGATCAGCAAACTGAATATGAAACAGACGGATGTCGAAGTGGTCGGAATGGGTTCGAGTGAGCCGGTCGCCAGCAACAAGACCGCAGAAGGTCGCGCCAGAAACAGACGTGTCGAGCTGTTCGTCAACACCAGCAAAGTGGTCAACAAGGGTAGTGTCAATGTGGTCGAGTCTGAAGACACTGCCAGCCGTATCGAGATACAGGGCGGGGCGGTGACGACTGATCGTTATGCACTGCCTGCCATGCCTGAACAGAAAGAACTGAATATCGATATGTTCGATGCCTTCTGGTTGAAGACAGCCAAACCCGGCACCGAGTGGCTGATGCCTGCGCAGGACTATTATGCCGAGATCCCTGCGATCAACATCGCCATCAAACATGCACCCGATGCAGAAGTCGAACTGCTGATCGATGGTGAGAAACTGAATCCGTTGTTCTATTTCGGTACGCTAAAGAACAAACAGAAGACCGTCGCTCGCAGTTACTGGCAGGGTGTGCATATCCACGAAGGTGAGAACCGCTTCACCTTACGTATAAAAGACAAGAACGGTAAGGTGCTCGAATCATCAGAACGTGTTGTGACCTATGCCGGTGCGCCAGCCAGAGTCGAACTGGTAGAAGAATATTCACGACTGATCGCAGATGGTGTGCATACACCGGTCATCGCGTTGCGCTTCACCGATAAGGATGGCTACTACGCCAGACCGGGTGTGAACGGCATCTATCAGGTGAATGCGCCGTATATCTCCAAGCAGGTCGAACAGGCAGTGACCCGTAATCGTCTGACCGGGCTGAACCGCAATCAGCCGGTCTATAAAGTCAATGCAGAAGGGCTGGCGATCATCGAGTTGAACGAGACGACACGTACCGGCCGTGTCGAGATCAAACTGCCGCTTGCGAACGGTGATGTCGCTGAAGTCGAAGCGTGGTTGAAACCTGACTTGCGCGACTGGATCATGGTCGGTCTGGCTGAGACCACAGTCGGTTACAACAAGATAAGAAATAACCTGAGCAACGCCGACACCGCTGGTCTGGAAGACGAGTTCTATGGTGATGGCCGCGTCGCCTTCTTCGCCAAAGGTAAGGTCAAAGGCGAATGGTTGCTGACTGCATCTGTCGATTCGGGTCGTGATACCCGTCTGCAGAGTAACAAAGTCAATCAGTTGATCGATCCGAACACCTATTACACCATCTACGGTGATGCGACCCGACAGAAACGTGAAGCATCCAGTGCCGACAAGATATACATCAAGATCGAGCGTGATCGCTTCTATGCTGTCTATGGCGATATGCGTACCGAGCTGAATGACAGTGAACTGTCACGCTATGAACGTAATATGACGGGCTTCAAATCCGAATACGAGAATGGTGATCTGAGTTTCAATGTGTTCATGGCTGATGACAGTAATATCTTCTTCAAGGACGAGATCCCGGGTGATGGTACCTCTGGTTTGTATCGTCTGAGCAATAACAATCTGGTACTCAACAGTGAGACGGTGACGATAGAAACCCGTGAGCGTTTCCGTAACGAGATCATCGTCGACAGTAAAACCCTGCAGCGTCACGTCGATTACAGCATCGATTACCAGACCGGCGAACTGTTCTTCCGTGAGCCCATCTCCAGCCGCGACCCGGAATTCAATCCGATCATCATCGTGGTGGACTACGAAGTAGTCGCACCGGTCAAAGGCAAGCTGACCTACGGTGGTCGCGGTGCAGTCAAAGTGCTGGATGACAGACTAGAGATCGGTGTCAGTGGCGTCCGTGATTCGACGTTTGCCAACGAGACCAGTCTGGTCGGTGTCGATGCGACTCTCGATGTGACGAAAAACACGCAAGTGAAAGTCGAGATGGCGACCAGTAATGGTGAGAAGAGCGGCGTACCTGCGGATGGAAAAGCCATACTGGCTGAAGTGCAGCACGAAGCCAAAGACCTGCGTGTACGTGCCTATGTGCGCAAACAGGATGCCGGTTTCGGTGTCGGTCAACAATCCCGGTCGCTCAGTGGCACCAGCAAAGTCGGTGTCGATGCGACCTACCGTGTCGATAACGAGATGCGCGTCGATGCCGAGGTCTATCACGAAGAGAATCTGCTCACCAATGTGAACCGTGATGTAGTCTCAACTACAGTCGAATATAAAGAAAGTAAATACAGCGTGTCAGCAGGCGCGAGGATGGCGAAGGACACCGACAACACCGGTGCAGTCAGGCAGTCTGACCTGTTACTGTTGGGTGCGACTCGTAAACTGGCAGATGGCCAGGTACTGTTACGCGCCAACAGTGAGATATCACTCGGTAACGACCAGAATGTCGCTTACCCATCACGTTACATACTGGGTGCCGATTACTTCATCACGCCGGCAGTGAACCTCTATGCTGAAAATGAATGGACCTTCGGTGGTCTGATGGATACCCAGCTGTCACGCATGGGTGTGCGTGCATCACCGTGGGCAGGCGCACAGGTCAACAGTTCCATCAACCGTGAAGTGCAGGAGAACGGTATACGCAGTTTCGCCACGCTCGGTCTGACGCAGGGTTTCCAGATCAACGAACGCTGGTCTGCCGATGTGACATTCGACAGGAGCGAAACCCTGAAAGGCACCAATGCGCCATTATTGAACAACAACGTGACACCCGTGCAAGGCACATTCAACGCTGACTTCACAGCGATATCGGTCGGTGCCACCTACCGCGGTGACAACTACACCCTGGTCAATCGTTTCGAACAGCGCAACTCCGATGTGGAACACAAAACCGGCGCAGTCGTGAGATGGGAGCGCAACACCATCGAAGGTCTGGGTTACTCAATCAGTACTGAACTGTTCGACGCATCACGTAGCGATGGCTCGCAGGCGATGGATCTGGACCTGCGACTGTCAGTCGGTTTCCGTCCATTCGGTTCGAAGTGGATCGTACTGAACAAATCCGAGTACATCCTCAACGACAAACTGGTATTGATTACCGGCCGCCAACGCCAGACCAAACTGATCGACAATCTTGTCATCAACTATGCACACGACACGGATAATCAACTATCGGTCAACTATGGCATCAAACTGGTGCAGGACAGTTTCGACGGTGCAGATTACGATGGCTGGACTCAGTTGCTGGGTACACAGTATCGCCATGACCTGTCAGAAACCACTGACTACGGTCTACAGGCATTCACCCATTACTCAGCCAACTCCGGCACGCTGCAATATTCACTGGGCGCATCTTTCGGCTGGAACATGGCAAGAAACATCTGGTTGAGCGTGGGTTATAACATCGAAGGCTTCAGCGATGCAGACTTCTCGGCAGCAGGCTATACCGCACAAGGCCCTTACATGAACTTCCGACTCAAGTTTGATCAGGATACCGCGAAAGAGATACAGAACTGGTTGAACTAGACACAGCTGGATGATGGTAATCTTTTATATTAGTGGCGTATCTTGATTTTCCGGCTAGCAGAGCTGTGCTGTGAACTTCACATATATACCATGACGCTATCTACGCATTTGTGCCAGCAAAGATGAGAGATCGCCCAATACCCACAAACGATCCACCTTACCATTTTTAAAATGAAATAAAGCTGCACCATCCCAGGTCAGCTGGCGACCTGTGGGTTTAGCACCCATAAATTCACCCTGATGTTTTCCAGTGAATTGCATTTTAGCAAATACTTTAGATTTCTCCGAAACCATCTCCTTTATTTCGCATCTGTAATCACCTAGTGCAGTATGAATCATATCGAGGTACTCAATAAACCCTTCATGACCTTGTTTTTCATTACCTAGTGACCCTTTGAAATCGAACGATTCATGTAGTACGTCTAGAATCATTTTCTTGTCGTGTTTATTCCAGATTTCTTCATAAAACTTTCTTACCTGTATAGCTTCAGTGTTCACTATGTTTCCTTTTCAGACAGAACTCACAAACCCAGTCGCTGGCTGCCGGGGTGAAGGCAGTACCGTCGGCTGGAGTGCATATTTGGGTGGCAACTATCACCATGCCTTTTGCATTGCATTGGCAGGTACGATCATCGCCGCAAGTAGTGC
>WFUQ01000157.1 GCA_015484935.1 Gammaproteobacteria bacterium | reverse complement strand
GGTATTCAGCTTTCTTCAGAGATGATCAACGAGTTACGCGATGTAGTGGTGAAACACGATGCATCAGCCAGCGATGACATGATTTTTGTCCAGTACATGGCGGCAGTCAGCTCGTTCGTGCTGGCACATCAGTCACACCCGGGTATGGACAAGCAGGAAGTGCTCGCTGACCTCAGTAATTTCATGGGGCATGTATTACAACAGGTCGAATCCGACATGAAACCACCTGCACCCGCAGAAGATGCCTTCGGTATCTGGACACCTGATCAGGGTTAAGCGGTCACATGGAGCTTGATTTCTGGCTAGAACGCTGGCGCAACAACGAGATCGGATTCCATCAGGAACTGATCAACCCCTGGCTGGCATATTATTACGGTCAGATGGGCCCCCCCGTGGAGAAACGCACCGGTCTGAACGTGCTGGTGCCACTCTGTGGCAAATCCAGAGACATGTTATGGTTGGCGCAGAACGGTTTCAACGTGGTGGGTATCGAATTGAGCGATATCGCAGTGAAAGACTTCTTCCACGAATCGCAATTAGAGCCAGACGTTGAAAAACGTGATGAACATACCCATTACACTGCGAATACCATCACGGTCATCCAGGGCGATTTTTTTACCTGCAAGGCTGAAGATCTGGGGCAGGTGACCGATGTATTTGATCGTGCATCGCTCATCGCACTGCCTGAGTCGATGCGCAAGGACTATGTCGCGAAGATGGCAGACCTGCTGGCACCGGGAACCCGGATATTGCTGGTGACGCTGACCTATCCGCAACACGAGATGGATGGCCCTCCGTTTTCGGTTTCGGAAGAGGAGGTCTGCGATCTGTACACCGAACATTTCAAGATCGAAAAACTGGCTGCAAAAAACACATTGGATCTGGAACCGCGATTTAAAGAACGCGGGCTGACATCTCTTGTCGAAACAGCTTATAAACTCACCAAACAATAGGTCGATACCAAGAGCCTCTATGACAACACAAGCAGCACAGCAGACCGATACGACAAGCCAGACACCTGATTTCCACCCGGCCTTCCAATGGAACGGTTCAAAAAAGATCGACTCCCTGAACGTCATCGTTCAGGAATATGAGCACATAAAGACCGGTGCGCTGCATTATCATATCGATGCAGACAACAAAGAGAATGTTTTCCTGGTCGCGTTCCGTACCGTACCGATGGATTCCAGCGGTGTGGCACACATACTGGAACACACTGCTCTGTGCGGCAGCAAGCACTATCCGGTGCGTGATCCGTTCTTCATGATGATACGGCGTTCGCTCAATACCTTCATGAACGCCTTCACCAGCAGTGACTGGACAGCGTATCCCTTCGCCAGCCAGAACAAGAAAGATTTCAATAACCTGCTGGATGTGTATCTCGATGCAGCTTTCTTCTCACGTCTGGATGAGATGGACTTCCTGCAGGAAGGTCACCGTATCGAATTTTCTGACAAGGGGAATGTTGACAGCGAACTGGAATACAAGGGTGTGGTGTTCAACGAGATGAAAGGGGCGATGAGTTCTGCCACCAGTGTGCTGTGGCAGACCATCAGCAAACATCTGTATCCGACTTCGACCTACCATTACAACAGCGGCGGTGAGCCGATGGACATCCCCGACCTGAGCTATCAGCAGTTGAAGGATTTTTATCGCACCCACTATCATCCTAGCAATGCGATATTCATGACCTTCGGTGACATCCCTGTCATCGAACACCAGACCCGCTTCGAAGACAACGTGCTCTCGCATTTCGACAGACTGGATGTGCATATCGCAGTAAGCAACGAAAAACGTTATCTGGCACCGGTGAATGTCGAAGAAGCCTATGCCCTCGATCTGACAGAAGGCGAGACCACCGAGAACAAAACCCATCACGTCATCGCGTGGTTACTGGGGGAATGCACTTCACTGGACGAGATGATGAAAGCCAACCTGTTATCGCAGGTATTGCTGGACAACAGCTCATCACCGTTACGCCATGCGCTGGAAAAATCTGATCTGGGTACAGCGCCTTCACCTTTGTGTGGTATGGAAGACTCCAACTACGAAATGTGTTTCATGTGCGGCCTGGAAGGCAGCGAACCGGAACATGCAGAGGCGTTCGAAGCGCTGGTGCTCGGTGTGTTAAACGATGTCGCAGAAAACGGCGTGCCACAGGAACAACTGGAATCGGTCTTGCATCAACTGGAATTACAGCAACGTGAGATCGGTGGCGATGGTTATCCCTACGGGCTGCAACTGATACTGGGTGGTCTGACAGCGGCGATACATCGCAGTGATCCGGCCGCCTTGCTGGATCTCGAACCGGTGATCAACAATCTGCGCGAACAGATCAAAGACCCGGCATTCATCAAGCAACTGGTCAGACAATTGTTACTCGATAACCAGCACCGCGTGCGCCTGACCATGAGACCGGACACCGGACTGAGTCAGCGCAAGGAACAGGCCGAGAAGCAACAGTTACAGAAGATAAAACAGTCACTCACCGAATCACAGAAACAACAGGTTCTGGAGATTGCAGAAAAACTGGAGGAACGGCAGTTACAGGAAGATGACCCTGAAGTGTTGCCCAAAGTCGGTCTGGAAGATGTGCCTGCCGAGCTTAGTATCCCGCAACCGGTGAGCTGTGATGTTCCGGATGCGACCTGTTACGGGCAAGGCACCAATGGTCTGGTCTACCATGAAGCAGTCATGCAGATGCCGCAGTTCGATGAGGCGAAACTGAATCTGTTACCGTATTATTCCAGTTGTCTGACCGAACTGGGCGTGGGCGATAAAGACTATATGCAGATGCAGGCATTGCAGTCGAAGATCAGTGGCGGTATCTACGGCAGTGCCAGCATCCGCGCACATACCGATGATGTGCAGCAGACCTCGGCGTATTTTCTGCTGAACGGCAAGGCGCTGGAGCGTAATAATCAGGCATTGGCACAGTTGATGTCCGATACCATGCAGCAGGTGCGTTTCGATGAGTATGATCGCATCAGAGAACTGATCGCCCAGAAACGCGCCGTACGTGAACGCAGTGTAACCGGCAGTGGCCATACACTGGCGATGACCGCTGCCTGTGCCGGGCTGAGTCCGATCGCCAAACTGAATCATCAGTTCAGTGGTCTCGAAGGGATCAAATTCCTGAAAGCACTGGACGATGCCAACAGTGACAACAAGGCACTGGTCGAACTTGCGCAGCAATTCTCAGATATCCACCAGCAATTCAAAGCGGCACCGGTGCAGTTCATGTTGACTGCCGAACCGGGCAAGACCGGACGATACATGTCCGAGATCGCGCAGCTGTGGCATAAGGATAACACCGCCGGGCATTTCGATGGTTTTTCACTCGATGAAACCCACCAGGCGATCGAGCAGATGTGGGTCGCCAACACGCAGGTGAATTTCTGCGCCCGTGCTTATCCGACCGTTACTATGGAGCACCCGGATGCCGCAGCACTGTCGGTGCTCGGTGGTTTCATGCGCAATGGTTATCTGCATACCGCCATACGTGAACAGGGCGGTGCTTATGGTGGTGGCGCTGCGCACGATACCAACATCGCGGCGTTCAAATTCTATTCCTACCGTGACCCGCGCCTCGGTGAGACACTGGATGATTTCGATAGCGCCATCGAGTGGGTGCAGTCTGGTAAACACGAATGGCGACAGGTCGAGGAAGCGATACTCGGTGTCATCGGTGGACTGGATAAACCGGGTTCACCGGCAGGCGAAGCCAAACAGGCATTCCATAACAAGCTGCATGGCCGCACACCGGAAAAACTGAATGCCTTCCGTCAGGCGGTGTTGGCAGTGAAACTGGAAGACCTGCAACGTGTAGCAGCAAGCTACCTGCAAAAAGAGAAAGCCAGCACAGCGGTGATCACCAATACCGCTACCCTGGCAGAGAAGGGCGATCTGGGGCTGGCGGTCGTACACCTGTAATTCTCTATGAGGATATTGCTGATCGGTTCTGCCGGTGTACTGAGCAGTGCTGTGTTTCAGTTTTTATGTCACGCCGATGATGCATTGGGTGCAGTGGCAGTACATCAGGCAAGCGCTATAAAACCCGGCTCGCTCATCATGACCGATTCGGATGATATCGGCTTGCTGGCACTGCAAAACCGACTGCCTGTCATCGATATGAGCGATGAGACGCAGGCGATAGCACAGATTCAGTCGCTGGCTATCGATATGATTCTGGTGGCCTGTTACGGCCATCGGGTGCCGTCGTCGATCATCGAACTGGCTGCGCTCGGCAGTTACAATATCCATCCTTCCTTATTACCGCGCTTTCGAGGCCCCGAGCCGGTATTCTGGCAGTTTAAACATGCCGCGCAGTTCGGTGTCAGCCTCCATCGTCTGACAGAAAGTTTCGATGCAGGCGATATCGTCTGCCAGCAGCCCGTCTCACTGGCGGACGGCTGTAGCTATCAGCAAGCCAATCGAGAGCTGGCGCGAGCGGCGGTGTCACTGACCGAAAGCCTGCTCTCAGATATCGCCAGCCATAGTCTGACGGCACAGCCACAGGATGAGGCACAGGCAAGTTACCAGCCGTTTCCGCAAGCGGGTGACTTTCGGTTGAGCAGTGAACAGTCCGCACGCGATATCTACAACTTCGTTTGCGGTACCCGTCATTTTCAGTTGGATTATCAGTGCCAGTTGGCGGATGCCCTCATCATGGTCAGTGATGTCATCGCATTCGAT
>WFUQ01000156.1 GCA_015484935.1 Gammaproteobacteria bacterium | reverse complement strand
GGATGACTTTGACGTTCGGGTCTTTCAATACGATACGGAAAGCGTTGGCGATCTTCTCGGGCGATGCACCACCACCGACGTCGAGGAAGTTGGCTGGCATACCGTTGTGGAAGGTGATGGCATCCATCGATGCCATCGCCAGACCGGCACCGTTGACGATACAGCCGACGTCACCATCCAGTGCGATGTAGTTAAGGCCATGACCGGATGCTTCGACTTCTTTCGGATCTTCTTCATCGAAATCCCGGTAAGCCATGATGTCGGGGTACTGATCGACCGCGTTGCCATCAAAAGACATCTTGGCATCCAGTGCCACCAGTGTGTCTTCGTTTACGATAGCCAGTGGGTTGATTTCGGCCATCAATGCTTTCTTGTCACGGAAACAACGATATAACTGTTGCATGAGCTTCACTGCCTGTCCCATCAGCGGGCCGGTCAGTCCGATGCGTGATGCGATCTTGCGACACTGGAATGCGGGCAGACCGATCGCCGGATCGACTGCTTCACGTACGACTTTGTCCGGGTCAGTCTTGGCGACTTCTTCGATATCCATGCCGCCGCTGGCCGATGCGATGATGGTGATGCGCTGTTTGCCACGGTCGATGATCAGACCGAGGTAGAACTCTTTGGTGATGTTCTGAGCGGATTCCACCAGCACGCGTTGTACCAGTTTGCCTTGCTCGCCGGTCTGTGGTGTGACCAGCGTCATACCCAGGATATGGTCGGCATGCTGTTTGACTTCGTCGATAGAAGAAGCGACTTTGACACCGCCACCTTTACCGCGACCGCCTGCATGGATCTGGGCTTTGACTACCCACTTGTCGCCACCGATCTCTTCAGCGACTGTGCAGGCGCTGTCGACAGAATCTGCGGCTCGACCGTCGGGAACGGGAATATCGTAACTACGAAATAATTCCTTGGTTTGGAATTCATGAATATTCATTATATATGTGTTCCAGTAATTTTCGTTTCAGAGCTTAAGCGTTGGCCGCGATCTGCTCGGCTTTGCCAACCAGTACTTCTGCCTGTCGGATAGAAGCCGCATCGATCATCTTGCCGTTCAGTGAGACTGCGCCTTTGCCTTCAGCCGCTGCCTGTTCCATCGCCTTGAGGATGGCACGTGCATGTTCGACTTCTTCTGCGGCGGGTGAGAAGACTTCGTTAGCCATCTCGATCTGTGAAGGATGGATAGCCCATTTACCTTCGAAGCCGAGTGCAGAATCAGAGCGTGCGACAGACATGTAACCTTCTTTGTCTTCGATGTCGCCGAAAGGACCATCGATAGGGCGCAGGCCATAAGCGCGACACGCGACCACCATGCGAGACATGGCGAAATGCCACTGGTTGCCCCAGTGCTGTTCACGTTTACCTGTCTCGTCAGGATGCGTTAATAAGGAGTAAGCCGGATTGGCACCGCCCATATTGGTGGTACGTGCCTGAGTGGAAGCTGCATAGTCGGCCACACCGAAGTGCAATGATTCCAGACGGTCAGGGCAGGTCTGGGCGATATCTTCGACGTTTGCCATGCCCAGCGCAGTTTCGATCAGAGCAGATAATGATACTTTCTCATAGCCATTCGCCATTTCGATCTGGCTCATCAGCATGGCGACGAATTCGAGTTCGGAAGGGACGCCGACTTTGGGTACCAGGATGCAGTCGATCTTGTCACCTGCCTGTTCCATCACATCAACGATGTCGCGGTAGCAGTAGTGGGTATCGAGTCCGTTGATGCGAACCGAGATAGTGGTCTTCGACCAGTCCAGCTCGTTGATCGCCTGGATGGCATTTTTTCGTGCCTGGTCTTTATCGTCAGGTGCGACCGCATCCTCCAGGTCGATGAAAACAGCATCGGCACCAGCGGTGGTTGCTTTTTCGATCATGCGCATATTGCTGCCGGGGACGGCGAGTTCGGAACGGTGTATTCGGTTTTGTTTGGCCATATTGGTAGACTTTCTGTGGGTTTTTAAAAAAGGCGCTAAAAATACCTGACTCTGCGCACATATACAACTTAATTGCCTGTATTTGGTCGAAATGGCGTGTTCAAATAGCACAAATCAACGATTTACGATAATTTACGACTCAAGTGAGGAAAAATGCACAGATTAGCGACATCTACAGCGGCCATCATACTGATGGCTCTGTCGAGCCAGATTTCGGCTCACGAATTCGATTCCGGCAATGCCTATGGCGGTGTCGGTCTGACCTTTAATACGGCTGGCGGACTCAATGCCACCGGTTTTCAGCTGTTCGGCGGATACGATCTCAACGTCAAGATCAACGATGATATCTCAACCGCAGTCGAGGTCGGCTACATGGACAGTGGCAGTTTCGGTGGCTTCGGTGGCAGCGCGGATGGTCTGTGGACTGCGCTGGTCGCCAGTACCGAAATCAATAGAAAGATGGATGCCTTCATGCGCGTCGGACTGGATTTCGGTGACGACGACGGCGTGCTGGTCGGTGCCGGCATGGGTTATCACTTCACACCGAAAGCCGAGTTGCGGGTCGAATATGTCATCCGCGATAACATCAACGGTATGCAGTTCAATGCCGTGTTCCATCTGTAAGGCATCGATGACTGTCGGCACGTGCAGACCATGCTGACTCCCCGAAGATGAATAACCGTTTCGAGACCATCCTGGAGTACTGGTTCGGTTGTTTCCCGGACGCGTATTCTGTGGACCCGGACAAAACCGCGATGTGGTTCAAGGACGGGGCCAGCTATGACGGTGAAATATTCACCCGGTTCGGACAGGATTATTTCGCTGCCTGTCATGACGAGCTGGATCATTGGGCCGAATCACCGCGTGGTCGATTGGCCTTGATCATCCTCCTCGACCAGTTTTCGCGACATATCCATCGTGGTACCGCCGAGGCCTTCGCACAGGATTTGAAAGCGCAGGCCTTGTGTCTCGATGGTATCGCCAGAGGGGATGACCAGAACCTGCACCCGGTCGAACGTACTTTCTTCTACCTGCCGCTGGAGCATGCAGAAGATATCGAAAGGCAGAATTTCAGTATCGCTGCCTTCGAAGGACTGATGAACGATGTGCCGGAAACCAGCAGGAAGATGTATCAGATGAATCTGGAGTATGCCAGACGTCACCATCATGTCATCGAACGTTTCGGGCGGTTTCCGGAACTGAATGCGATACTGGGCAGGGAGTCCACCAGCGAAGAGGCCTTGTTCATCGAACAGGGCGAGTATTCATTTCTGTAGAGAGCACGTCATTCGACCAGGAAGCGGTGGATTATTTCATAGACGGCGATCGAACATGCCATGGCGACATTCATGGAGGAGTTGTTCCCCGCCATGGCGATGTGTATCGTCATATCCGAGCTGTCGAGCAGTGACTGACATACACCGGAGTTTTCAGCACCGACGATCAGGCAAATCTTGTCGTCGATCGATAGAGCGATATCTTTCAGGTCGATACTGTCACTGGTCTTTTCCAGACTGATGATGGTGTAACCCTCGGCGCGAAGTCGCCGGACGACGTCTACCGGATCGGATGCCGTGGTAAACGTCACGTGTTTATCAGTCGAACGCGATGTCCTGCTTATCTTGTTGTTAGGTGGCACTGGTGAGCAGCCGCTGAGGATGATTTCGGCCATACCGAGCGCATCGGCCATGCGGAACAGACTGCCGACATTGGCAGGCGAAGTCAGGTCATGTGCGAGCAGACATATCGGGTACTTGTCTGTACTGCTGCTATGGTGGTGGTGATCGAGTTGCTGATTTCGCATAGGTGGCTAGTGATGTTGGCAACGCATCTGTTAACCGAGCTGTTGCAGAAGATTGGACAGTATCAGATAGATGCCGATGATGATCAATGTATACGCTGCGAGTGTGTTTAGCCGCTGTTGAAATCTGTGCTGTGTCAGCGAGCGAGCTTTTATTGCAGCATAGATGTAGCAAGCTTTCGCGCAGGCGATAGAAGTCGTTGCGATGATGAGGATGGTGACCATGGCAGACACATCGGTTTCTGTCCGGCTCAGGAATGCAGGAAACAGACCGAAGTAGAACAGGATTGCTTTCTGGTCGGCGAGTGTGATGAGTAGCCCGCCGATGTAACTGGCTGCCAGTGATGAGCCAGAAGCATGACTGGATCGCTTATCGGTGCTGGATGGCCGCAGTAGATGGCTGCCCAGCCACAACAGATAGGCACCGGAAAGATACTGGATGAAGATGAACAGGTCGCCCATCACATCGGCGATGAAAGTCAGGCCGATGATAGCGATAAAGATAAAGATGATGTCGCCGGTTATGATGCCTGTAATAGTCAACGCACCATGCAAGATACCGGAAGCGGAGGTGCGTGCCATCACCATCAACGCGCTGGTTGAAGGCAGTACCGCCAGTACAAACAAGGTTCCAAATAAAGCGATGGCGTTAACTGACGTCATGTTCTCATGCGAGTGCTTGAGTCGCCATGTGACGTCAGGTCTTGTTGCCGGAACTCAGGATCAGGTAGCCGACAATCCCGGAAAGGAAAGAACCGATCAGGATGGCGAGCTTGTCTGTGTACTGAAACATACTGTCGTCTGTGAACGCCAGTGATACGATGAACAGACTCATGGTGAAGCCGATACCGGTCAGTACCGAGGCGCCGTAGAGTTGTTTCCAGTTACAACCTTCCGGCAGGGCTGCCAGTTTTAATTTGATCGCGATCCAGCTGAAACCGAACACCCCCAGTTGTTTGCCGAGAAAGAGTCCCAGCATGATGCCGACCGGCACAGGTGCAGACATCTGGTCGAGAGATATCTCGGTAACATCGACACCTGCATTGACGAAGGCAAACAGTGGCAGGATGAAAAAGGCGACCCAGAAATGCAGGTCATGTTCGAGCTCCTTGAGAGGAGAGATGGTCTGACCGTGTTTGTTTTTAGCGCTCAACGGGATGGTGAATGCCAGCGCGACACCGGCGAGTGTCGCATGCACGCCTGATTTGAGGACGCTGACCCAGAGTATGCTGCCGATGATGAAGTAGGCTGCCTTTTTGGTGATACCGAAAAGGTTGAGAGCGATCAACACGATCAGCGCGACCATGGCGACCGTGATGGACAGGGTAGAAAGGTCGGTGGTGTAGAACAGTGCGATGATGACGATAGCGCCCAGGTCATCGATTATCGCCAGTGCCATCAGAAAAATCTTTAATGATATCGGCACCCGGCTACCCAATAGTGAGAGGATGCCAAGTGCGAAAGCGATGTCGGTTGCGGTAGGGATCGCCCAGCCATTCACAGCATCAGGGTTATCCATATTGAATGCCAGATAAAAGATCGCTGGTACGACCATGCCGCCGATCGCGGCGATGCCGGGCAGGGCGACCTGCCTGAATGAAGACAGATGGCCTTCCAGCATCTCACGTTTTACTTCCAGTCCGATGAGCAGAAAGAATATCGCCATCAGGCCATCATTCACCCAGTGGTACAGTGATTTATCGAGGTGTAACGATGCGATGCGGATCTCGACCGGAATGTGCAGGAAAGATTCATACAGTGGCGACATGAATGTATTGCTGAATAATAGAGCCAGTATGGTAGCTGCGATGAGCAGGATGCCGCTGGCAGATTCTTTCTTGATAAATTCTTCGATAAGATTCATCGGTGTTGACCTGTGTTATTTAAGGTAAGGAGTTGCAAGGAACTTATCGTTGGCCGCATTGAGGTCGTGCTGACAATAAGTATCGAAAAAGCTAAAACTGATAGACCTGCATGCTCGAAAAAGTTCAATGTTGACCTATCCGGTAATATCGGTTGATCTCAGTGAATCTTTACAGGGTAGCGTTGCATTTTTGTTCTCTTGTTATCGATGCGTTGGTGTGCGATATGTATCAGTTGCACGGTGAGTATCAGTCAGGGTTGAACTGAAAATTTTCGTATTCTCTGGCGATCTCGTCCAGATCATTCCCGGGTTTTATAGCAAATAGTGCAAGTGTGTCAACTCGGTCTACGACATCGAGATATTTGAGTACCGGATGATATTTTTCGCGGTTCCAGAAGTCATGGATGAGTATGCGGAAGTCCGGATTCGTATGACATTCGAGGATGATCTTTAATGTGCAGGCGACCCTGAACCGACCGTCGACGATAGCTGTGTCGATCTCGGCGCTATCTATGACATCAAAGATGCTCGACGAATATGCCGGGAACAGATGTCTCTGTTCGTCAGATACGGGGCGGCCCCATTCGCGGGTAGGGCCGATGTCTACATGATGGATGACCAGTCGTTTGTTCTCAGATGACCGGATAGGACGATAGCCGCGCATGTATTCGATCCAGTCGTCACTGGATTCGACCGAGAATATCCTGGCTTTTGATTTCTGCAGGGTACGCAATGTGCTGCCACCGAGTCCGAATTCGAGGAAGCCTCTGGAATGCCTGATTGATTCAGTGAAAAGTTTTTTCTCATCGTCGCTCATCACGAATGGATAGAGGACAGGTCGTGGAGAACATTTATCCAGACGGGTGAGAAGTCTTACTGACAGGTTGCGCAAGCCCATATTTATCTGCTTTTTGTAGTGTGGTGATATCTGTAGTGTAGCGTATCATCGCGAACCAGCTCCAGGGAACTCCGAATAAATCAGGGTTTCTCTAGGCATGGACGTACTTGTCTCTCAATTCTCGACGTAATATCTTACCGACATTGGTCTTTGGCAGGTCATCCGCAAAGATGATGTGTTTGGGTACCTTGTAGTTCGTCAGACCATCACGGCAGTGTTTTATCAGGTCTTCTTCGGTCAGGCCAGGGTCTTTCTTGACCACGACTGCCATCACTGTTTCACCGCATCTGTCATCGGGTGCGCCGATGACACCGACTTCCAGCACACCTTCATGTTCAGCGATAAAACCTTCGACTTCGTTGGGGAATACGTTGAAACCCGAGACCAGTATCATGTCTTTCTTGCGGTCGACTATCTGGACGAAGCCTTTTTCGTCCATAAAGCCGATGTCGCCGGTATGTAACCAGCCATCAGCGCTCAGTACGTTGGCGGTTTCTTTGGGACGCTTCCAGTAGCCTTGCATCACCTGTGGGCCGCGTATACAGATCTCACCGTTCTCGCCCAGTTCGAGCATGTTCCATTCATCATCCTGTATGGAGACCTCGGTGGACGAGATAGGCAGACCGATCTTGCCATTGAAGGCCTCGAGGTTCATCGGGTTCATGCAGGCGGCCGGAGAGGTTTCGGTCAGACCATAGGCTTCGACCAGTGTGGTGCCTGTCACTTCTTTCCAGCGTTGTGCGACCGCCCGTTGTACCGCCATGCCGCCACCCAGTGCGATGACGAATTTGGTGAAATCGAGGTTTCTGAATTCGGGTTGATTGAGCAGGCCATTGAACAGTGTATTGACCCCGGTCATACCGGCAAATTCGGTTTTCTGTAACTCCTTGACGAAACCTTTCATGTCGCGGGGATTGGTGATCAGGTGGTTCTTCCAGCCGAAACGCATGAAGGTGAGACAGTTCGCTGTCAGCGAAAAGATGTGGTACAGCGGCAATGCCGTGATGATGGTGTGTTTCAGGTCGCCCACGGTCGAGTTCACCCATGCTGTCGCCTGCTGAACATTGGCGACCATGTTCTTGTTGGTGAGGACGGCGCCTTTGGAGACACCGGTCGTGCCGCCGGTGTACTGCAGGAAGGCGATATCATCATGGCCGGTCGGAATCGTTTCGAAAGCGTGTTTCGCGCCCTGTTTCAGCGCAGTCTTGAAAGACACGGCCTGTGGCAGATCAAATGCGGGCACCATCTTTTTGACATGCTTGACCACCAGATTGATGATCGCTGCCTTCGGGAAGTCGAGCAGGTCGCCCATCCTGGTGATGATGACATGTTTTACCGGTGTGTCATCGATCACTTCCTGTAACACCGAAGCGAAGTTCTCGACGATGATGATGGCTTCGGCGCCGGAGTCATTGAGCTGATGTTTGAGTTCACGTGCGGTATACAGGGGGTTGGTGTTCACCACCACCAGACCGGCTCGCAGTATGCCGAAGATAGCGACAGGGTTCTGCAGCAGGTTCGGCATCATCACTGCGACCCGTGCGCCGTGTTCCAGTCCCAGATCGTTCTTCAGATAGGCACCTAACCGGGATGTATATTCTTCAGTCTGGCGGTAGCTGATGTCCTTGCCGAAATTGGAGTACATGGGGAAGTCGGCGTATTTCTTTGTGCATTGATCGAATATATCTGCAACTGAAGAAAATTCATCGATGGATATCTCTTCGGGTACACCGGGCGGGTAACTGGCTAACCAGGGTTTTGACATGGGTTTCTCCTTTTACGCAGTGTGGTGGTGTGCAGTGATAGCCTAGATTAACGCGGTCAGCTGTTATTTGCACCAAGATTTGGTGCGATTTATTCGTTCATCCACCACAGCGACAGGTAGGGGATATAGGTCACCAGCATGAGCCAGACCAGCATCACCAGCAGAAACGGCAGACACGATCTGAACAGCGTCGTGACCGGCTCCTTGAACCGCTGGCTGGCGATGAACAGATTGATGCCGACCGGTGGGGTCGAGTAGCCGATCTCCAGATTCGCCAGAAAGATAACACCGAGGTGTGCGGGATGGATGCCGTATTGCTGCGCCAGCGGTAGCAGTAGCGGCACGATCACCACGATGGCAGAGAAGATGTCCATCATGGCGCCGACCAGCAGCAGGAACAGGTTCATCAGGATCAGGAACTGAAGCTGTGAATCGACATATGCCTGCATCAGGTTGAGCAGTTTGTTGGGCAGTTGCGCATCGATGAGCAGATTGGTCAGCCCCAGTGCGATCACCAGTATGATGAGGATACTGCCGAACAGGATGCTGCATTCGGCGAGCAGATGCGGCAGGTCTTTTTTTATGTCGATCTCTTTATATATGACTGTCTCGATGAAGAGCACGTAGGCAGCCGTGGTCGCAGCCGCTTCCGTGATCGACACATAACCACCGAAGATACCGATGAGTATCGCCACCGGCATGACCAGATCCCAGCTGCAGTTCTTCGCCGTTTTGAATGCGGCGCGCAGTCTGAATTGATGCTTGGGCAGTTTGAAATGGTTGGTGTCGTAGAAGCTGTAGAAGGTCAGTAACACCATGAGGATGATGCCGGGGATGATACCGGCAAAGAACATATCCTTGATGCTGATGCCCGCGACGATCGAGAACAGTATCACCGCCAGACTGGGAGGAAATAGCAGCCCCAGTGAACCTGATGTGGTGAGTAGCCCGAAAGAGAATCGATAGCGATACCCTTCGCGCCGTAACATGGGGTAGAGCAGGCCGCCCAGTGCCAGAATGGTGACACCGGATGCGCCGGAAAATGCGGTAAAGAAAGCGCAGGAGATTATAGTGACGATGGCAAGTCCGCCGGGCATCCAGCCGAAAGCAGCTTTATAGAAACTGACCAGGCGTTTGGCAGCGCCGCCACCCGCCATGAGCACACCCGCCAGCGTGAACAGTGGCAGAGCAATCATATTGGGTGACGATGCCAGGCGATGCATCTCGATGATGAGGATATCCGGACTGATGTCAGCAGCGTAGCTGGCCAGCAGTCCGCCGGCTGCGAGCACGGTGAACAAGGGGGCGCCGATCAGTGCGATGAAGACCAACGATAGAGTGAGGATGATCATTGCGATGTGTCGGCTTTACACTGGTACAGGAAGTGCAAGCCCAGCAGGGTGAAACCGATCGGGTATATCAGGGTGAAAGGCAGGGTCCATCTTTCGTTCGGTGGTGCGAACTCCCATTCATCCAGACAGAAGATGACTGAGTAATACACCATGGCGAAGCAGATCGTGGCCGAGAACAGTGCCAGTGGGATCTTCAGCAATGCCAGTACTTCGATACTGAAAAAAGTTGCCAGCGCATCCACCTTGATATGATGCAGATGCGAAGTAGCCAGTACCGCGCCGAGCATACCGCAGATGATCAACAGGTTGCGGTTGATGATGTCGATCTCCGGAAAGCCCATGTCGAACAGGTTGCGTACCAGCATCTGGAACACCGACAGACCCAACATCAATAACAGGCTGAGATTGACGGTCCATTTTTCGACCGTGACCAGATGACTGTGTAGAGTGTCTAACAATGTAACGACTGTATCAGTGTGTCAGCGATATCGAGTTTGTATTTTCCGGTGGCCGGATTTCGACCAGTGCAGCGCGTACCCGGTCGAACAGGTCTTTCGGTATGTAGTTGCTTTCCACCAGATGTTTGGCTGCCTTGTCGCGTATCTCGATCAGTTTTTTGAACACGACTTCATCCTGTGTCCATAAGAATTCCATACCCTGATCACGCAGGATATCGATACTTTTCGTATTTTCTTCGCGAGCATATTGCCTGATCTTGTCGCTGGCTATCTTGCCGGTGGTCTTGAGCAGTTGTTGCAGGTCTGCAGGCAGCTTGTTAAAAAAACGACCACTGATGATGAGTCCGCCGATGGCGTTAGTCAGCGGAACCTTGGTGCCGTATTTAAGCTGGGTATGCCATTGCAGTGCGATAGCACCGAAGGGAGAGGCGTATACCGTATCGATGCTGCCATGTGCGGCCGACAGTTGTGTGTACACGTCGATGATAGATAGCGGTACGGGGGAGACACCAGACGCACTGAAAAATGCTTCGCCCAACGGGTCACCCTGCCATAACCAGATGCGACTTTTTTTGATGTCTTCCAGAGAGTCGATGCGATGTTTGGAAAAGAAGTGGATGAAGCCGACTTCCGGCCAACCCAGTAGTTCGAAACCGCTGTCTCTGAAACCGGCTTCTATCTCCGGCATCAGCTTATCGCGCACATAATCGGATTCGTCGGTGTCGCGGAACAGGAACGGGATCTCCAGTACGCGCGCAGGCGAATAGATCCTGCCGATGCCGTAGCCGGTGAACAGGCCGCCGTGTAACTGGCCTTTGCGCATCTTGCGGATGACATCGGGTTCGTCGCCCATGATGCCACCGGGATACATCTTCACTTTTATCCTGCCATCACTTTTGGTTTCGATCTCCTCTATCCAGTCATCCAGAACTTTTGTCCAGGAAGTGCCGGAAGGGATCAGGGTGGCAAATTTTAATGTGTAGACTTCTTTGGCTGAACCGGCAGTCGAGATCAGTGCTGCCAGTAAAAAAATTCCCAGTCTTAAAACCATTTCTGCTCCTTGTTCAGTAAGAGTCTGGCCTTGCGTTTAGTGACGGCATTCAACAGGCCGAGTTCCGGATACAGATCATCCGGTGCTTCGATGATCCTGGTCAGGCGGTTGTGGAAATCTTCCAGATCGAACTCCTGTCGTGCGAGGTATTGAGCCTGCAACAGGTCGGGAACCAGTAACTTGCCATCGGTGATCTCGCGGGCACGATCGAAATGATAACGCGCTTTTTTGAAATCGCCGCCGAACATGGGAGAGCGTGCGCCGTAGTAGACACCGAAGTACATATGCGCACCACCGTGATAGTAGGTGTCGTCGATCTCGAGTACGCGCTGCATCAGGGCGGTTGCGCGTGGCAGTTGTGCGATGCCCTCGGGTTTGTCACGGTTCATGTCTATCCATTTCGCCCAGTTGCTGGCAGTCCAGAACAGAGCGCCCAGATCATCTTCGTCCATGGATTGTAATTCTTTCTGCAGTTTTTCCAGTGAACCGTTGAGCGCGTTCTCCATGCCTTTTTCCTGCAACGCTGCGAGGCCGTGCTTCAGACCACGGACATAGAATTTACCGGCGCGGACCGGTTTATAGTCTTCGTTGAAACCGTATGCGAGACCGTAATATGCCTGTGCGGCATAGGTGTGCAGCTCTTCGTTGGTCGGATCGATGGTGATCATGCCTTCCAGCAGTTCGATGTTGGTCGGTATCGAATCTTCGGCGAGTTCGAGGTCGGTCTCCGTGTTGAGTGCGGTGACACCACCTTCGATCATGGGTAGCGATGCACGTACCAGCATCTGATCCATGGAGCATGCGCTCAGCAATGTGAGTGAGAGTAAGGTAGCGAGTAAGCCGAGTCTGCTGTCCATATAAATCGATTCTAGTAATTTTTGTGAGGTATCAGATGTTTATCTAGCTTAATGGAAAAACCAGTAGCCTGCCAGAATCGCAACCACAATTCCGGTCAAATCTGCCAACAAGGCACAAGCGATGGCATGTCGGACATGCCGGATACCGACACTGCCGAAATAGACAGCCAGAACATAGAACGTGGTTTCGGTGCTGCCCTGCATGATGGCGGCGACGGTAGCGGCGAATGAATCGACACCGTAGGTGTTCATGGTCTCCAGCATCATCGCACGTGCGCCGCTGCCGCTGAGCGGTTTCATCAGCGCAGTCGGTAGCGCCTGTACGAAGTCACTGTCG
>WFUQ01000155.1 GCA_015484935.1 Gammaproteobacteria bacterium | reverse complement strand
TCGATAGAGGTATCACCACCACCGACACAGACGACTTTCTCGGCAGTGACCTGCATGTCGCCCTTGTTGAATGCTTCCAGGAATGCGACGCCGGAAACACAGTTTGGCGCGTCAGCATTAGGGACGGGCAGAGCACGTCCTGATTTACAACCGATAGCCCAGATGATGGCATCGTATTCTTTTTCCAGATCAGCAACAGCGACATCTTTACCGACGCGGGTGTTGAGCTGCACTTCGATGCCTTCCATGTCGAGGATGCGCTGGATCTCGTTGTTCAGGAAATCGCGTGGTGTACGATAACCGGGGATGCCGTATTTGAACATGCCACCCAGTTCAGAGTGATCATCGAATATCTTGCTGGCATGACCCATGCGACGCAGCTGGTAGGCTGCAGCCAGACCAGCAGGGCCACCGCCGACGATGGCGACTTTCTTGCCGGTCATCGGTGCACTGTTATCAAATTTATAACCTTCTGCAAACGCCGTATCACCGATGTACTGTTCGACAGAGTTGATACCGACGAAGTCTTCGACGTTGTTACGGTTACAACCGTCCTGACATGGTGCAGGGCAGACGCGTCCCATCATGGACGGGAACGGGTTGGCATCGGTAGAACGCTGGAAAGCGTATTCGCTCATGCTTACGCCTTCAGGTGGCACTTCGATACCACGGACGATATCCAGCCAGCCACGTATATCTTCACCGGAAGGGCAGCTACCCTGACAAGGTGGTGTACGGTGAACGTAAGTAGGACACTTGTGTGAGGTGTCTTCTTTGAAGATTTTCTTGCCGAAGTCGCTCCACGTGTGGTCGCCATCTTTAAATCTTCTAAAGTTTAACTTTTGGTCTTGCATGTCTTCTTTAGAGGTTGCCATGCTAGTTCTCCTATTGCTTCAACCGTTACCGGTAAGGTTAAAAAATAATTCGTTTAATTTTTCTTATTCAACTACTGAAATCTGTGCCTAAGCTGCCTCATCTTCGCTCTCGTCAGCTTCTTCACCCTGACCTGTCAGGATGAGCGCATTGCTCACGAGCTGATGTACGCTCACTATCTGGTCCATAGTCATGCCGTAATAGGGCAGGACCTTGGTAAACTGGGATTTGCATATCGCACAGATCGCGGCCATATGTGTCACACCCTTGTCTTCGATAGAGTGTTTCAGTGCTGTCATCCTGGGTAGCGCACCTTTCACGCGCAGTTCCATCAGGTCGTCAGTCAGCAGACCACCGCCGCCACCACAACAGAAGGTCGCGTCGTGGATGGTTTCCGGTGCCATATCTTCGAAGTTGTTACAGACCGCCTTGATCACTTCACGTGGTGTGGTGAACTGGCTGCCCGGTTCTGAACCGATACGTGATGCACGTGCGATGTTGCATGAATCATGGAACGTGACCGTCATGTGATCATTTTCGGTCTTGTCGATATTCAGGATGCCGCGATCCAGGCAGTCCTTGGTGAATTCAAGGATATGCTGCGGGATAGGGTAGTTCTGATCGAGGAAATCCCATGGGCCTGCCAGCGTATTCAAGTGGTTGTATGCAACGCGCCAAGCGTGTCCACACTCACCGAACACGATGCGTTTCACACCGAGTTCTTTCGCCGCTTCGCGGATGCGCAACGATATCTCACGCATGTGCTCGTAACTACCGATGAACAGGCCGAAGTTCGCTGCCTCTGATGCCTTGGAGCTCAGGGTCCAGCTGACACCGGCTTCATGGAAGACTTTACCGTAACCGATCAGGCCGTCTACATGTGGTTCAGCGAAGAAGTCGGCAGACGGTGTAACCAGCAGGATGTCTGCACCTTTCTCATCGAGTGGGTAACGGACTTTGACGTTAAAGTCGTCTTCGACTTCTTCTTCCAGACCTTCCAGCGTGTCAGCCAGAGCAGGTTGTGGCAAGCCGAGGTTGTTACCGATCTTGTATATCTTGGGGATGATCTGGTTCGAGTATTTCTGACCGTAACCGATCTGCGCAAGCATGTCGCGAGCGGCCATCGTGACTTCAGCAGTATCGATGCCGAACGGGCAGAATACAGCACAGCGACGACATTCTGAACACTGATGATAGTAGTCGTACATCTGTTTGATGACATCTTCAGTCAGGTCGATAGCACCTACCAGTTTAGGGAAATATTTTCCGGCAAAGGTGAAGTAACGGCGATACACCTTTCTGAGCAGATCCTGACGTGCCACAGGCATGTTCTTCGGATCGGTGGTGCCCAGGAAATAATGGCATTTGTCTGTGCAGGCACCGCATTTGACGCAGGTGTCCATAAACACCTGCAGAGAGCGGTATTTGCTCAATTTGTCCTGCATCAACTCAAGGAATTTTTCTTTCCAGCCATCGATGAGGTCACCGACGTTCTCTGCGCTAGGGAAGCCCATGTCAGACTGGAATTCTTCACCCGCGATGAAAGGGGAGCTATGAGACATAGCGCCTTCCATAATCGTCGGGATTACGGGGAACTCTCGAATTTCAGGGGTATCGAAATCAGCCATTATTTAACCTTGTTGCTATATCCGCACAATCGCATGCGTGATTTAAGAATTCCTGCCGTCTTTTGCTTCCAGTTCCGCGCCCCAGGGTGACAGATGACGCTGTTCACGCGGGTTATCTATCTGATAGCGGGTAGGTGCAAAGAACAGACCTGGCGCATGTAACAGTTTGCTGATGGGGAAAACCATCATCAAGGTCAGTACCAGCGTCAGGTGTATCAAAAGAGTGATATCTGTAGGCAGGTTCTGCCAGTCGAAGAAGAACAGGCCCAGAATAAAAGCTTTCAGTTGGACGATGTCGATATGATTGACGAAGCTCATCATCAGACCACTACCAGCGATAGCAGCCAGCAGGATCAACATCAGATAATCAGAAGGCGAAGAGATGTAACGTACACGGTCAACAAATATGCGTCGACCGAACAGGCCGAGCAGGCCGATAACCATGGCGAAGCCGGCATACTTGCCGAAGCTCTGTACCACTTCGAGATTGATCAGGGGCCACAGGATGAAATCCGGGCTGACGGCGTAACGCAGATGGCGGAAGAAGGCGAGTAATAATGACAGATGGAACATCCAGCCAAAAATCCAGGTCCACTTGGTTGCACGGAAGAGACTGTTGAACAGAACAATCTCGGTAAAAAATCGGTAGACGACACCTGTTTTAGTGATAGGTGCGGGAGTAACGGCAATCTTTAAAGGTGCAGGCACACGTATATATTGCAGAATTTTGTTAACTACACCGACGACCAGTGTAATCATCGCTACATAAAAAAGTATAACGTAAAGTATGCTTAAAGCAGTCATTGTTTAGCTTCTCGCCTGCGTTGCCGGTTTGAGATCAGTTATAAAAAGAAGGGGGTCAGTTTCGACCCCCTTCGGTCATGCATTCAGTTGTTACAAGTGATGCTTATACACAACCTGTTGGTTTTGGCAGACCAGCATATTTACATGCTTGTTTACCAGGACCATATGGGAACAGGTCGTACAGGTACTTGCTGTTACCTTTCTCTTTACCCAGACGTTTACCGACTGCTTTGGTCAGTACACGTACTGCTGGAGCGATCTGGTATTCTTCGTAGTATTCACGAAGGAAGTTAATGATGTCCCAGTGTTCATCAGTCAGCTGACAGTCTTCAGCTGCAGCCATAGCTTCACCGATTGCTGGTTCCCATTCGTTCAGGTTAGCCAGGTAACCTTCTTCATCTGTTTCGTAACTTTTACCGTTTACTTCGATTGGCATGATATTGCTCTCCTCGTATGAGAACGAAAATTAAAAAAAATAAAATTATAGCCAGGCTTGAACAGTGTCATGCTCAGCAGCTAACTCAACAAAGCCGGTGTAATCAACGACTTTGATACCATCAGCTAGTTTTGATTCAACGCCACGGGCCTTTGCATCAGGACCCAGAACAGCGAAGTTGATACCCTCTGCATTGCTGATCGCATCGGCGGCACTGTTGCCAGTCGTGGCAGCATAAACGCCATCTTCGATCAGTAGTACAGTAGAGCCACTCTTGGCCAGTCCGAGACAGGTCTCGAAAGTGGCTGACTCAAAAGGAGATTTGTTTACAGTATGTAATGTAGCCATAGTTATCTCCTAAAAGCTAAGTGTTATATCTTGTTCGGCCAGTACATCAGCCAGTTCTGCGCGGCTGACCAGACGAATAGAATCTTTCTCTGCCCAGTCTTCATCTTCATCTTCCCAGACGAGATGTTGAAGGTCGTCCAGAGACAGGCCGCGTTCTTCCAGTGACTCTTTTTCGACGTAGATCTTGTTGACGTCGTAATCGCCCAGAGCAGAATAGGTTGGTGAGAAGTTCTTCTGACCGATATCATCTGTCTTTTGACCTTTAGTCAGCTGGTAGACGCCGTCACCGACGAAGGCCAGGCTGACATCCTGATCAAAAGCAGCACCGATCAGTACGACTTCCAGAGACTCAAGTGCGTAGACAGTGCCATAAGGCGCTTTACGATTGAGGTACATAAATTTCTTAGCCATCAGATTTCCCCCTAAGCACCGAATACGAGTAGACGGTCGGATTCGATACCGGCTTCGATCAGCTGGCCGAGACCGGATATGCGGAAACCGTCAGCGATGTTGTCTGCATCCAGACCCTGACGTTTTGCTTCATCAGCGTCCATGATGCCGCGACGCTGAGCCGCTGCGATACAGACGACCATATCGAGGTCATTCTCTTTCGCCAGTTCTGACCACTGTGCTGATACATTGCGGTCATCCTGCGGTGGTACGGCAAGACGTGTCGCGTTGTTCACACCATCGTGGTAGAAGAACACACGAAAGATTTCGTGACCGGCAGCCAGTGCAGCTTTGGTGAACTGATACGCTGTATCAGATGCCTGGTGCTGGTATGGCCCTTCGTTGACTTGAATACTGAATTTCACAACGACCTCTTAGAAACGGATGTGGGTAGAAGCATTCAGACTGTTACGAGCGCCGCGCCAGTTATCGATATGATACTTGGTGAATGGCAGACCGGTCTTCTCGAAGAAACGAGGCCAGCCGATACGTTCGATCCAGTCGTTGATACGTTCCCAGTCTTTAGCGTCATCTTTATAAGCTTGCAGGATGCGCTTGACGATAGCGTTAGCTTCAGGCCAGCGTGGTGGGTTGTTAGGGATGCCGGCAGCAACCAGTTTCTGGAAAGTTGGTTTGCCGCGTGCATTGGAGTGGTTACCACCTACCCATACAGCCAGTTTGGAATGTTCCGCATCGTTGATCTGCATCGGAGGACAAGGAGGGAAGCATGCACCGCAACAGATACATTTCTTCTCGTCGACTTCCAGTGAAGGTTTGCCGTTGACCATCGCAGGACGAATCGCAGCAACCGGGCAGCGAGCAACAACAGATGGACGCTCACATACGTTAGATACCAGATCATGGTTGATCTTGGGTGGTTTGGTATGCTGGATATTGATCGCGATATCACCCTGGCCACCGCAGTTGATCTGGCAGCAAGATGTGGTGATATGGACGCGGTTAGGCATGTTGTTTTCACGGAACTCGTTGATGAGTTCGTCCATCATGGATTTGACTACGCCTGATGCGTCAGTACCCGGGATGTCACAGTGTAACCAGCCCTGGGTATGAGAGATCATGGCGACAGAGTTCTTGGTACCACCGACGATGAAACCGGCGTCTTCGATAGCCTTGATCAGTGGGTCAACTTTGGCCGCATCATCGACGATGTATTCGACGTTACTACGGATAGTGAAGTGGATGAAACCATCAGCATATTCATCACCGATGTCACACAGTTTGCGCAGTGTGAATACGTCGAGGATACGCTGTGTACCACAACGTACAGTCCAGATTTCTTCGCCGCTGTAAGCTACGTGACGCAGAACACCCGGTTTTGGATGCTCGTGGAATTTCCACTGGCCGTAGTTTCTGCGCATGGTTGGATGCATGTATTGAAATGCATCTGGGCAACCGGATTCAATGGGTGAACGAGGTTTATCACTCATGGTTATTCCTCAATATTTATATAAGTTGTTGGAAGAGGACTCACCGTAGTGAGTCCCTTCGAATTCAAATGTTAGTGAAAGATTAAGCCGCTGCTTCCGCTTTACGGTTGAACCATTTCTCGGCTTCTTCGTCCCAGCCGTCCATACGGATGTATGAAGACTGACGAGGGTTGGAAACCATGTTCGGATCGAGGTCCAGATCGAAGTCGACACCTTCGAGGAAGTTGACCAGACCGATGCGCTCGATCATCTCACCACAACGTTCATGTTCAAGACCGTTCTCAGCCCAGAAGTCGATGATCTCTTCAGCCATCTCTACGATCTCTTCGTAGTCTTCTTCTGTCTCCAGTTTCTTGAATGGAACAACAACTGTTCCCATCAGGTCACCGATTTTCAGTGTGCGCTTACCACCGATGAGGATGGTGACACCGTGATCGTCGCCAGGATGCAGTGCTTTAGGCATGACGTTCAGGCAGTGCATGCAACGGACGCAGTTATGGTTATCAACAGTGATAGTGTCGTCATCGTTCAGAGTGATGGCGTTAGTCGGGCAACGTGTTGTGACGTTGTCGATAACATACTGACGACCTTTGGCTGCAACGAAAGCCTTGACTTCTTCCTGGTCGATCTTCATCTCATCGCGCCATGTGCCGATGACAGCAAAGTCAGCACGTTCGATAGCGTTCTGACAATCGTTAGGGCAACCAGATACTTTGAATTTGAATTTGTATGGCAGAGCGGGGCGATGTACGTCATCGGTAAAGTTGTTTACCAGGTGACGGTGAAGACCGTGCTCGTTGGTGCAAGACATCTCGCAACGTGCCGCACCGATGCAAGACATCGCAGTACGTACACATGGACCAGCACCACCGAGATCCCAACCGTAAGAGTTGATGTCATCGAAGAAGTGCTGTGTGCCTTCGGTGGTGGTACCGATGAACATGATGTTACCGGTCTGACCGTGGAAGGTCTGCAGACCTGAACCCCATTTCTCCCAGCTGTCGCCAAGCTGGCGTAACATTGCTGTTGAGTAATGGTTGCCAGCAGGTGGCTGAACACGGATAGTATGGAATTCTTTGGATTCAGGGAAAGCTGAACCGACTTCAGAGAAACGTGGGATGATACCGCCGCCATAGCCAAATACAGATACGGTACCGCCTTTCCAGTAGCCTTTGCGTGTTTCGTAAGAATGTTCCAGCTGACCGAGCAGACTGCTGGTTACTTCCTGAATACGTTCTTCAGGGTGGTCATCTCTCAGTTTCTTGATACCAGAGATGAAACTGGGCCATGGGCCGTTTTCCAACTCGTCAAGCATGGGGGTTTCATAGATCTTCTTGGCCATGGACTATCTCCTGTCAGGATTTCTTGTTATGCCGCTAAGCGTTAATCAATTTGGGGCACAGATTCTAATCAGAATCGTGCGTATTAACAATATCCAAATGGTATGAAAATATATTGCATACCCAGATTAAATATAATTATGGGACGCAAGTGTAGGCGGGGTGATGCGGTTCGAGAATCCTACCCTTGGGGGATGGTGTCGGGACGTGCTTATCCACAATGGGGTAGGCGTGGCCTGCCGATGATTTTACGGCTGATGAAATAACCTGTTAAATCAATCATCTAATGCCAGAGCTGTGCGATGACTGTTGGATGACAGAGCAAAAAATAATTTAAATCCGGTAGTTCAGTGTGTCCTATATATAAGGTGTAAAAAATATTCGATATATCTGTTGCAGGCGCAAGCCGGTCAGAGGGGCTCGACGCGGCGGAGCCTATCATGCCTTTGGGAATATTGTACATCCTGCGTTTTCAGTGCATTGTTCGTCTATGACATCTGTACAACAGGCCGATTTGCCGCAGACACCGTTCGCCTCAACCAATCCAGGCGACTATGCCGACTGGCGTGCATGGAAGCTGGATAACTGTGTCACTGACGCGGCAGCTTTGACGGTGGATATCGATGATCCGCTGTCATTGCAGGTACCGGAACGGGAAAATATCGTTTCCCTGTGCGCACAGCATAATATGGCGATCTATCAGTTGACTGGCAAGACACAGCACGGCAAGCAGTTGGTGCATGCGCTGGGACGCAGTCTGGGGCTGGAGCATCTGGATATGAATCTACGTGCCGACGAAGACAGTGTCACCAGTCTGGAAGTGCGGCCACAGCAGGGAAATCAGTACATCCCCTACACCAGCAAGGCGCTGAGCTGGCATACAGACGGCTATTACAATTCTAAGCAGCACCAGATTCACGGTATTATCATGCATTGCGTGCAACCGGCAGCCAGTGGCGGGTTAAATGCACTGCTGGACCCCGAGTTGGTGTATATCCGTCTCCGCGATGAAAATCCGGCCTACATCGATGCCTTGATGCGGCAGGATGCCATGACGATTCCGGCAAATGAAGAGGCAGGCAGGGAGATACGCGCAGCTCAGGCCGGGCCGGTGTTCACCGTGAGCGCCGAAACCGGCCGATTGCATATGCGCTATTCTGCCCGTAAGCGAAATATCGAATGGCGGGCAGATGCGGTCACGCAGAGCGCAAGGGCGGCGATCACCGACATCCTGCAGGATGACAGCATCATCTGTCGGGTCGGGCTACGAGCCGGGCAGGGGATCGTTTGTAACAATGTGCTGCATAACCGTACCGCGTTTGAGGACTCTGGCGAACAAAAAAGGTTAATGTATCGCGCCAGATATTTTGAAAATATAGCGTGTTAGTTTCTATAAACAACATTAAAG
>WFUQ01000154.1 GCA_015484935.1 Gammaproteobacteria bacterium | reverse complement strand
ACCCCGTACCACCCTGAAACGACAGGAGGATGCCCGATAGGCTCGGGATGGCACGGAGGCTGGAGCTGTACTCTTTATGTGACCTTACAGATGAGAAAGAATTTCACGTTCTTCCTCAGAAGGTTCAAAATCTCTGTCTTCGTAATGATCGAAGATCGCTTTCACTATATCGGCAGGATCATCGATCAGTTTAAATAGATTCAGGTCTTTGGCATCGATGGTACCGGCGGGTACCAGCGTATTCTCGAACCAGTCGAGCAGACCGCGCCAGAACGGCTCATGCACCAGAATGATGGGGATATTGCGGGTCTTGCCGGTCTGTACCAGTGTGAGTATCTCCGCCATCTCATCCAGCGTGCCGAAACCGCCGGGGCAGACCACATAGGCCGAAGCATATTTGACGAACATGACCTTGCGCGAGAAAAAATGGCGGAAGGTCAGGCCGATATCCTGATACTCATTATTCGTCTGCTCATGCGGCAGCTGGATATTGAGCCCGATGCTGGGAGATTTGCCCTTCATCGCGCCCTTGTTGGCGGCTTCCATGATGCCGGGGCCGCCGCCGCTGACCACCGAAAAACCGGCATTGGACAACGCCTCGGCGATATCTTCAGCCTGTTTATAATGCGGGTGATCCGGGTCGGTGCGCGCCGAGCCGAAGATGCTGACAGAGGGTTTGATACGAGCCAGCTTTTCGAAGCCTTCGACGAATTCCGCCATAATCTGGAAGATCTTCCAGGATTCACGGATCAGAGCGGCATCGTTCACCGGATTAAGGCGACGGAGTTTTCGGGTTTTATCAGTCAAGATCCTGCTCGATGAATTATTGTTCTTGTTAGTCAAAGCATAGTCGTTCGGCTGGATGTTGTGAGATAAAATCAGACAAATATTTACCAGCTCGACATCGATCGGCCATTTCGGGCGCAGCGCGCCATTGCTGTAGAATAGCGCGCACTGTCGACCGTCGCATCATCACAAACAGGAACCCGCGTGCCGAAACAAACTACCAAAACCACTCCACCCGTCATCCTGGTCGATGGTTCGTCTTACCTCTACCGCGCCTTCCACGTACCGCAGTTGCAGCGACTGACCAACAGCCGGGGCGAGATGACCGGTGCGGTCTACGGTGTCATCAATATGTTGCGCAAGTTGCGCGATGACTATCAGCCCGAATACATGGGCGTGGTGTTCGATGCCAAAGGCAAGACATTCCGTCATGACATGTATGAAGACTACAAGGCGACACGGCCACCGATGCCGGATGACCTGCGCAACCAGATCGAACCGCTGCACCGGCTGGTCAAGGCGCTGGGGTTCAATCTGATCTCGGTGCCGGGTGTGGAGGCTGATGATGTGATCGGTACCCTGTCCAGAGCGGCAGCCGAAAAAAACATGCCGACCATCATCTCCACCGGCGATAAAGACATGGCGCAACTGGTGAACGATCATGTCACGCTCATCAATACCATGAGCAACACCTCGATGGATGCAGCAGGCGTGGTAGAAAAATTCGGCGTCAGACCGGAACAGATCATCGACTACCTCGCGCTGATGGGTGACACCTCGGACAACATCCCCGGTGTCGCCAAGGTCGGTCCGAAGACGGCCGCCAAGTGGCTGACGAAATATGAGACCGTGGACAACCTCATCGCCCATGCCGATGAGATAAAAGGCAAGGTCGGTGAGAGCCTGCGCGGATCGCTGGAACAGATACCGCTATCGAAAGAGCTCACCACCATCCGCTGTGATCTCGATCTGGATACCCGTATCGAAGATTTGAAGATCGCAGAAGCCGATGTTCCAACGTTGGAAGAAATTTATAAAGACATGGAGTTTCGAACCTGGCTGGATGAGCTGTCAGGTGGTGTCGAACAGAAACAGCAGGTGAGCAGAAAGCAGAGCAGCTATGAAACCGTGCTGGATAAAAAATCATTCGATGCGTGGCTGAAAAAATTACAGAAAGCAGACGCCTTCGCCTTCGATACCGAAACCACCAGTCTGGATTACATGCAGGCGCGAGTCGTCGGAGTCTCTTTCGCAGTGAAGACAGGTGAAGCGGCATACGTTCCGTTCGGGCATGATTATATGGATGCACCGGAACAGCTGACCGAACAACAGGTGCTGGGCGCACTGAAACCGTTACTGGAAGATGCGAGCAAGGGCAAGATAGGACAGAACCTGAAATACGACGCGCATGTATTACAGAATCACGACATCCACATGGCCGGCATCGCCGAAGACACCATGCTGATGTCGTATGTACTCGATTCGACCCAACGCCACGACATGGACACCATGGCATTGCGCCTGCTGGGGCACAACACTATCCATTTCGAAGAGATAGCGGGCAAAGGCGCAAAACAGCTCACCTTCAATCAGATCGATCTGGAACAGGCAGGACCGTATGCAGCAGAAGATGCTGACATCACCTTGCAGTTGTATGAAACTCTGGCAGCACAGCTCAGACAGGAAAGCACACTGGAATCGATATACCGTGACATCGAGTTGCCCCTGTTGAGCGTCATACTCGGCATCGAAAGCAACGGCGTGAAAGTCGATGTACCCATGCTGGAGAAGCAGAGCAAACAACTAGCCGAGCGTATGCTGGAAGTCGAACAGCAGGCTTTCGCGGTGGCCGGTGAAGAGTTCAATCTGGCATCGCCCAAACAGATCCAGGTCATCCTGTTCGAGAAACAGGAATTACCCGTTATCCGTAAAACCCCGAAAGGCCAGCCTTCGACCGCAGAAGATGTGCTGCAGGAACTGGCCGCAGATTATGAACTGCCGAGTCTGATACTGGAACACCGCAGCCTGAGCAAACTCAAATCGACCTATACCGACAAGCTGCCTTTGCAGGTCGATAGCAATACCGGGCGCGTGCACACCTCGTACAACCAGACGGTGGCTGCCACCGGTCGCTTGTCATCGACCGACCCGAATCTGCAGAACATACCGATACGCAGCGAAGAGGGGCGTCGCATCCGTCAGGCCTTCATCGCCGAGGAAGGCAATAGACTGATCGCAGCCGATTACTCACAGATAGAACTGCGCATCATGGCACACCTGTCGGAAGATAAAAGTCTGTTGCAGGCATTCGCAGATGGGGTCGATGTGCATCGTGCCACCGCCGCGGAAGTGTTCGGTGTCAGCCTCGACGAAGTCGAAAACGAGCAACGCCGTGCCGCCAAAGCCATCAACTTCGGTCTGATCTATGGCATGTCGGCATTCGGTCTGGCGAAGCAACTGAACATCGGTCGTTATGAGGCGCAGGATTATGTCGATCTTTACTTCGAGCGCTATCCGGGCGTGAAAGACTATATGGACAGAACCCGCGCACTGGCGCATGAGCAGGGTTATGTCGAGACCGTATTCGGTCGCAGATTGTATCTGCCGGAGATCAATGCACGTAACAAGATGCGCCAGCAATATGCAGAACGCACCGCGATCAATGCGCCCATGCAGGGGACGGCAGCCGACATCATCAAACGCGCGATGATCGCAGTCGACAAGACACTCAGGCAGGCGCAGTCAGACGCCAGAGTCGTGATGCAGGTGCATGACGAACTGGTGGTCGAAGTACCGGCAACGCAGACAGAGGCGACCACGACCTTGCTGATCGAGCAGATGCAGTCAGCTGCGGAACTGAAAGTACCGCTGATAGTGGATGTCGGTATCGGCGATAACTGGGACGAAGCGCATTAGGGCGTGATCGACCGGATACTGCCGTTCTTGAATCTCATTCAAGAGTCAAATATAAGCCCTTGTTTTAACAGAGAATGACCGTTCGTCAGCGTGCAAGTCTTTGTTTTTAAACACAAATAACCTACCTTCTGTCGGCTGGCCCCGACCTTTTCGGCCACATGGTCTTTAATCATACTAACGAATAATGTTGTGAGTTATTTGCGAATACGCTGTAGCCCGGCGTTGGCTTACTTCCCTCCCTGAGTGAGCCTATCCCAGGGGCTGGTTTCCCCAAGCCATCCCTGATTTTGATGCCCGACCTTTTGGTCGGGCGTTTTTTTTGTGGCGGATCATTTTCGAAATGAGAGCGTTTCAGTCCTGTGGCACATCCAGCCAGCCGTTCAGTTTGATCGCCAGCTCGTCCAGTCCGGTGCCTTTCAGTGCAGAAAATATCTGCACACTGGCGGCATAGCCGTCCTGCTTCAGGATCTTACGCACTTTCAACAGGGAGGCTTGTTGGGCACCGCGTTTGAGTTTGTCAGCCTTGGTCAGCAGAACATGGCAGGACAGACCGAAATGCTCACACCAGCTCAGCATCTGCAGATCGAAGTCTTTCAACGGGTGGCGGATGTCCATGATGACCACTACGCCTGCAATCGTGGGCTGGGTGAGGTATTTTTCCATCAGTTTTTCCCACTCCAGCTTCATTTTTTCCGGTACTTTGGCGTAACCATAGCCGGGCAGATCCACCAGACGCCTTCTGTCATCCAGCGAGAAGAAGTTGACCAGACGGGTGCGACCGGGGGTCTTGCTGGTTTTGGCGAGTGTGCGGATATCGCATAACTTGTTGATCGCGCTGGATTTCCCCGCGTTGGAACGACCCGCAAAAGCGACTTCCAGACAATCGCCACCGGGGAATTGTTTTGCTGCCGCCGCACTGATGAGAAATTTTGCCTGACGATACAGGCTGTTGGCAGCGGGTTTTTTGTCTGGTTTTGGCATAGGTGCGCAGTTTATGCAGGTAAATTGATGAATAACAAGGTCTGGTGTAGAATCTCGCCTCATTTTGCCGTGCCATGAAATGGTGGCGGTGGTTTAAAACCCGGAGCAAGTAAGAATTATGAATAAATTTATCGCAGCCAGTTTAATCACGATGTTTTCATTGGTGGGCAGTGTACATGCCGCTGGTGATGCGGAAGCGGGCAAGAGCAAAGCAGCGGCCTGCGGCGGTTGTCATGGTGTGGACGGCAACAGCTTCGTGCCGACCTTTCCTAAACTGGCCGGTCAGAACGAAAAATATATCGTCAATCAGTTAAAAGCGTTTAAAGACAGCAAGGGTCGCAAGAATGACATCATGGCGGGCATGGTAGCTGCCTTGTCTGAGCAGGATATGAAAGACATCGGTGCTTACTTCTTCAGTCAGAAACTGAGTGCTGCTGCACCGGCTGATGAGAGCAAGCTGGCTGCCGGTCGCGAGATATTCAAAGGCGGCAACCTGCAGACACATCTTCCGGCCTGTCAGGCATGTCACGGCCCTACCGGCGCGGGTAATCCGGGTACCGGTTATGCGCAGGTGGGCGGTCAGTATGCGGATTACACCAAAGCACAGCTGATGGCATTCAAAAACGGCGATCGTACGACGGATGAGAAATCTGTGATGCGCGATATCGTCAAGATGATGAGTGATGAAGACATCGATGCGGTATCGCAATATATCGCCAGTCTGAAATAATTCATCGTTATTAGCGATGTTCGAGAGGGATGGCTTGCCATCCCTTTTTTATGCGCGCCAGTCATAGAGATAGCGCCTTGTAATCGTTACAATACGCGCACACTTTTCGCACAGGCAGACCGGTTCGACGCATTCCCATGACGATGGCGCACAACATGATGTTAAGCACAGAGAAGCTGGTCTGCGTCCGGGATGATCGCCTGTTGTTCCGTGATCTGGATATCGAGCTGGGCGAGGCTGAGGTGTTACAGATAGAAGGTGCTAACGGTAGCGGCAAGACCAGCCTGCTACGTATCCTGTGTGGCTTGCGGCAGGCAGACGAAGGTCGGGTGCTGTGGCAGGGCGAGGATATCCACCGTTCCCGCGACGAATACTACAGTGCGATGGTGTATATCGGTCATCTGCCCTGTATCAAGGGTGATCTGACCACTGAAGAAAATATACGCTCGCTGCTGGATACGCGTTCACGCAGTGCGGCAGCGAAAGAGATAGACGAGGCGTTGAACAAGGTCGGTCTGGGCGGTTATGAAGATGTGCCCAGCAAAGCGCTGTCTTCAGGTCAGCGGCGCAGGATATTGCTGGCATTTCTGTTGCTGGCAGATGCCAGTCTGTGGATTCTGGATGAGCCCTTGACCGCGCTGGATGTACGAGGGGTCGCCCTGCTGGAGCAGATGATAGTCGATCACCGTGATGCCGGTGGCAGTGTGATCTTCACCACGCATCATGGCATGCAGCTACCCTGTGAGATGCGCTCGGTGAGTCTGGGTGTTGTGCCCCGGGCTGATCTCGATATGGATGATGCCGATGTTTAATGCGTTCAGTCATCTGTTGATACGGGATCTGCGACTGGCGTTGCGTGCGCGGCACGAGCTGGCGAATCCGCTGATATTTTTCGTGTTGGTGGTGAGTCTGTTTCCGTTAGCAGTGACACCGACACCGGAGTTGCTACAGGAGATGGCGCCGGGTGTGATCTGGGTATCTGCTCTGCTGGCAGTGCTGTTATCGCTGGATCGTCTGTTCAAGCAGGATTATGACGATGGTTCGCTCGACCAGCTGATGTTGAGCCCGAACCCGCTGGTGCTGTTAGTATTGGCCAAGGTATTGGCGCACTGGTTATTGACCGGTCTGCCGCTGGTACTGATATCGCCCATGCTGGCGGTATTTATGAATGTACCGGCAGATACGATCCCGATCATCGTGCTGAGCCTGTTGTTGGGTACACCGGTGTTGAGTCTGATAGGCGCCATCGGAGTATCTTTGACCGTGGCAGTGAACAGGGGCGGTGTTTTGTTGTCTCTAATCGTGCTACCACTGTATATTCCCATCTTGATATTTGGTGCCAATGCGATCGATGTGGCAGCTGATGGGCTGAGCGTGAAAGGCCAGATGTATTTTCTGGCAGCCGTGCTGGCGCTGTCTTTATCACTGGCACCCGTCGCCACTGCAGTGGCGTTGAGGATAACCGCATCGAGATAAACGATGCTGAATAATTATTAGTAGTTACATTATGTTTTCTAAGATCTGGAAATGGATACAAACTTTTTCCTCGCCGAAATACTTCTATGGTACGGCAGGTAAGCTGATACCGTGGTTCGCTGCTGGTGCGCTCGCATTGACCGTGTGGGGTCTGTATCTGGGTCTGTTCGTCGCACCACCGGATTATCAGCAGGGTGAGAGCTATCGCATCATCTATGTGCATGTACCGGCGGCGTGGATGTCACTCTTCATCTATGTGGCGATGGCTGTTTCAGCCAGTGTCGGCCTCATCTGGCAGATCCGCCTGGCCGATGTGATAGCCTCTGCCAGCGCACCTATCGGTGCTGCCTTCGCGTTTATTGCACTGGTGACGGGTTCGCTCTGGGGCAAACCCATGTGGGGAGCCTACTGGGTGTGGGATGCGCGTCTGACCTCGGAGCTGATCCTGTTATTCCTGTACTTCGGCTACATGGCGTTGCAGTCCGCGATCGAAGACCAGCGGACGGCTGACAAGGCGAGCGGGCTGCTGGCGATCGTCGGTGTGGTCAATGTTCCCATCATCCATTATTCGGTAGAATGGTGGAATACGCTGCATCAGGGCGCGACCGTGACCAAGTTCGATAAACCCTCTATCGATACCAGTATGTTGATACCGTTGTTATTGATGGCTCTGGCGTTCAAACTGTTTTATGCGGCACTGGTACTGGTGCGGGCGAGGAACGAAGTGTTATATCGTGATCGCAACCGTCGCTGGGTACGAGAGCTGATTCAGAAATTATAAATGACAAAATTATGAATGGAACCGAATTTAACTGGTCAGAGTTTTTTCACATGGGCGGATATGCCTTTTTTGTGTGGTGGTCCTATGGCATCACTTTTGGTGTGTTGCTCTGGCTGACCTGGTCATCGCTGTCCAGTAAAAAGAAAGTGGTCAACAGGGTGAAGCGCGCGATGAAGCGCGAGGCCATGCAACAGTCGAATCAGGTTCAATGAGACGAGTAGTAGAATGAATAAACGTTCACGTAGAAAGATGTTGGTGGTGCTGGTGTTGTTCGGCGTTTCTGTCGCAACCGTACTGGGCTTGACTGCCTTTCAGGAAAACCTGTTGTATTTTTACAGCCCGGCGCAGATCGCTGCGGGTGAAGCACCGGATAGCAGAAGCTTCCGTGTCGGTGGTCTGGTGGTGGCCGGTAGTGTGCAGCGCGAAGAAGGGAATCTTGCGGTGCAGTTCGATCTTACCGACAACACTGCGACCGTGCCGGTCAGTTATGATGGTATCCTGCCGGATCTGTTCCGTGAAGGTCAGGGCATCGTCGCTATGGGCAAGATAGATTCGAGCGGTACGTTCGTCGCCGAAGAAGTCCTCGCCAAACATGATGAGAATTACATGCCACCTGAAGTCGCTGATGCGCTGAAAGCGGCTGAACAAGCACGCCGTAACGAAAGTATTTAATTATGATTCCAGAACTAGGCAGTTTTGCCCTGATCATCGCGTTTGTTATCGCGATATTACAGAGCACCATCCCGTTGATCGGTGCGCACAAGAATGATGTCGCCATGATCTCGGTGGCACGGCCTGCAGCACTGGCGCAGTTGTTATTCGTCAGTATCGCTTATGCCGCACTGACACATGCGTTCATCGTACATGACTTTTCGGTGTTATATGTGTCGCAGCATTCCAACCTGTTGCAGCCGATGTTATACCGGATATCGGGTGTATGGGGCTCACACGAAGGCTCCTTATTATTATGGACGCTGATACTTGCCCTGTGGACAGCAGCGGTTGCTGTGTACAGTCGTAGCTTGCCGAGTGTGCTCACTGCCAGAGTGATCGCGGTGATGGGTATGATCAGCATCGGCTTCCTCTCGTTCATGATCCTGACTTCCAACCCGTTCGAACGGATATTCCCTGCACCGCTGGACGGCCGTTCACTCAACCCGTTATTACAGGACCCCGGTCTGGCTATCCACCCGCCGATGTTATACATGGGTTATGTCGGTTTCTCGGTGGCTTTCGCCTTCGCTGTGGCCGCACTCATCGGCGGCAAGCTGGATGCGACCTGGGCACGGTGGTCGCGTCCCTGGACGACCATCGCGTGGAGTTTCCTCACACTGGGTATCGCATTGGGTAGCTGGTGGGCGTATAACGAACTCGGCTGGGGTGGCTGGTGGTTCTGGGATCCGGTTGAAAACGCTTCATTCATGCCGTGGTTGGTCGGCACCGCGCTGATCCATTCTCTGGCGACCACAGAAAAACGAGGCGTGTTCAAGAGCTGGACCGTGTTACTGGCGATACTCGCATTTTCACTGAGTCTGCTGGGCACTTTCATCGTGCGTTCCGGCGTACTGGTATCGGTACATGCGTTTGCATCCGATCCGTCACGCGGTCTGTTCATCCTCATATTCCTGTGTATCGTGGTCGGTAGCTCACTGGCATTGTACGCCTGGCGTTCAGGCACGGTTTCTACAACCGGACGCTTCTCCTGGTTCTCGCGCGAGACCGCCCTGCTGATGAATAACGTCATCTTCATCACGGCCGCGGTCGCAGTGTTTGTCGGTACCATGTATCCGTTGTTGCTCGATGCGATGGGCATGGGGAAAATTTCTGTCGGCCGACCTTATTTCGATACCATGTTTGCACTGGTAGCGGTTCCGCTGTTGCTGTTACTCGGCGTCGGGCCGACCATGCGCTGGAAGAGTGATACAGCTGCACGCGCTATCGGTAAATTGAAAACGGCATTCGTGGTCTCGCTGGTCGTGGGTATCCTGTTGCCGTTCGTTATAGATGGTGCACTACATATCACTGCCGGACTGGGACTGGCTGGTGCATTGTGGATAGCGCTGACTACCGTGATGAGTTATATCGAACGTCGGAAGAACTCCTCGCATGTACCGCTGGCTTTTCTCGGCATGACGCTGGCGCATCTGGGTATCGCGTTCTTCGTTGCCGGTGTGACCATGGTGATGAGCTACAGTCACGAGAAAGACCTGCGTATGGAGCCGGGCAGCAGTTACGAGATGTCAGGTTATGAGTTCAGGTTCAACGGCGTCGAAAAAGTGCGTGGCCCCAACTTTACTGCTGACAAGGCGGATATCGATGTCTATGTCGATGGTGAGTTCTCCAATAAACTCAGCCCGGAGAAACGTATCTATGTAGGTCAGTCCAGCAATGCCATGACCGAAGCGTCTATCGACATCGGTTTCATGCGTGACATCTATGCTGCCATGGGTGAGCCACTCGGTGATGGCGCATGGAGTCTGCGCTTGTATTACAAGCCCATGATCCGCTGGATATGGCTGGGCTGCCTGCTGATGACGATCGGTGGTGTGCTGGCAGTATCGGATAAACGCTACCGCGCACGTAAACTGGCAAAGCTCTCTACATCATCGACTGCAAACGCTGTCTAGATCCGTAACATGTCCGATAAACAAACTTCTACATTGAGACGTTTCATGCCGTTGATCATCTTCGGTCTGATCGCGGTGGTGCTGGTCACCGCCATGATGAAGATAAAAAGTGGTGAGTTGCGGGTGCGTGAAGTGCCATCACCACTGATCGGCAAGATGTCACCTGAATTCAGCTTGCCTTCCCTGTACGGGCAAGGTGAGGTCAGCACGGCAGACCTGAAGTGCGGCGCTACCTTGCTGAATGTCTGGGCGAGCTGGTGTTTCGCCTGCCGTCAGGAACATGAAGCCATCACCTGGCTGGCGAACAACGGTGTGCGCATCGTTGGCCTCAATTACAAAGACCAGCCACAAGATGCCAAACAATGGCTGCAGAGACTGGGCAATCCCTACAGTCTGATCGCGTCGGACATCGACGGTCGTGTCGGTATCGACTGGGGTGTGTATGGCGCACCGGAAACATTCGTCATCGATGAGCAGGGTATCATCCGTGACAAACATATCGGGCCGGTGACGCAGAAATACATCGAAGAAAAACTACAGCCCTTGATCGAAGACATCAGGAAAACATCATCATGCGAAGCCTGATATTCATATCTCTGCTGTTGACGGGGCTGGCCATCAACGCTGCCCCTATCGCCACGTTCAAGTTCGATAACGATCAGCAGGAAGAGCTGTTTCACAAGTTGAGCCAGGACCTGCGTTGTCTGGTATGCCAGAACAATTCCATCGGCGATTCCAACGCCGATCTGGCAAAAGATCTGCGTAACGAGATGTATGGCATGATCATACAGGGCAAGAACGAACAGCAGATCGTCGATTTCATGGTACAGCGATATGGCGATTTTGTGTTGTACAACCCGCCGATGAAACCGCTTACCTGGGTGTTGTGGTTTGGTCCGGCGATCATCTTTGTTATCGCACTGTTCTATGCATTGCGTATCATCAAGGCACAGCGTTCCGATGTCGCCCCGCAAGGAATGAAAGCAAGCGAGTCCGAGAGACTGAAGCGATTGCAGGCAGAGGCGGAGCGCACCAGCCACCGTCAAGATCAACAGGAATAATATCTAATGAACAGTGTATTTTGGGGCGCGATGATGCTCATGCTGTTGCTCGCGATCGGCATTATCGTCTGGCCGTTACTGAAGCAACGTAAAACCGTTTCGCTGGCTTACAAAGACAGTAACCTCGGCCTGTACGAAGACAAACTGCACGAGCTGGAGACCGATCTTGCCGAGGGGCGTATCGAGCAGGGTTTCTATAACAAGGCACGCGAAGAACTGGACTTCGAACTGCTTGCAGACATACCGGAAGAGAGCCGTGATAGTGCGGCCATGAGTTATGGTGCGACATCGAAACGCAAGCCTGCGCTGGCATTGTTCGTCGCTGCCTTCCTGCCGACACTGGCATTGTTGATATATATGCAACTGGGCATGCATGCCGAACCTGAAGTGGCACAACAACAGGCAGCGGCTCAGAAGGAACCGTCAGTCGCTGAGATGGTCGTGTTGCTTGAACAGCGTATCGAGCAGCAGGGTGGTGACGCCAAGGCATGGACCATGCTGGGTCGGGCATACAAACATCTGAAACGTTATGATGATGCCGCCACCGCCTATGCCACAGCGATGGAGAAACTGCCGGACAATGCCCAGCTCATGCTCGAGCGTGCCGAAGCGCTGGCATTGGCAAATAACCAGACATTCACCAAAGAGTCGTACGATCTGATTTCACGTGCACTGGAACTGCAACCGGATAACGGTAATGCCTTGTGGTTCGCGGGTGTGGCTGAGTATCAACTCGGCAACTACTGGCAGAGTGTGGATCATCTATCTGTATTGGTAGACGCATCCGCAGGTGATGAACTGATCAGTCAGTCGATCGCTTTCTATCTGAACCAGTCGAGGATAAAGTTACTGGAAGCCGGTGAAGATGTGCAGCCAGTTGAAGACCTGTTACGTCAGGTCGGTAAGAATCTGAATGCCCGGAAAACTGCACAGCAATCCGTACAGGAGTCTGCTCGGAAACCAGTTCAGGAACCTGGTCCGGACAATGTGGTCACAGCAAGCAGCGTGACAGTAAAAGTGGATGTTAGCGACGAGATAAGACAGAAGCAGGCAGCGGATACCGCTGTGTTCGTCTACGCTAAAGCACAGCAGGGGCCGAAGATGCCACTGGCGGTGCAGCGTATGACACTGGCCGATTTGCCGGCGACCGTTACACTCGATGACAGCATGGCGATGGTCGATGGTATGAACATCAGCACCTTTGGCAAGATCATCGTTTCAGCACGCATCAGTCAGGCCGGTACAGCGGTCACCCGTAGCGGTGACTATGTCGGCATGAAGAAGGTCGATGATGTCACGACATCACCGACAGTCACCATACTAATCGATACACTGGTTCCGTAGCGAGCCACACCAATCTGCTTGAGGAGAGTGAGATGAAAAAATTTGCGGCGTTACTTCTGATGATAGGCCTGGCTTTCAATCCGGCTTTGGCAGAAGAATACAAAGAGGGTGTCAATTACAAGGCCATCACCGAACAGCCTACAGCCAGTGGCGACAATGTCGAAGTGCTGGAGTTTTTCTGGTACGGCTGTCCACACTGTAATACCTTCGAGCCTTATCTGAACGAATGGAAGAAAAACAAGGCTGCCAATGTCACTTTCACCCGCGTCCCAGCCGTGTTTCGACCCAGCTGGAAAGTACAGGCAAGAGCGTATTACGCGCTGGAAGCGATGGGTGTCATCGAAGACGTGCATCATAAGATATTCGATGCCATCCACAAGGACAGAAAACGTCTGGATTCATTGAAAGCCATGTCCGATTTTCTTGCTGCGAACGGCGTCGACAAGGACGAGTTCAAGAAAAACTACAGTTCGTTCAGCACCGATGGCAAAGTCAGAAAAGCGAACAAGTTACTGAAGAACTACAACATCACCGGCGTACCTACCATCGCAGTCAACGGTAAATATGTTGTGACAGGCACGCTGGCCGGTTCTTACGAGAACATGGTCAAGATCATGGATCATCTGATAGCCAAAGAATCGAAATAGGCTATCGCACCTGTACACAAAAAAGCCCCTGCAGACCGAAAAGTCTGCAGGGGCTTTTTTGTGTACAGGATGTAACGCTACTCGACCGGGTAGACCCACACCCACACCACATCTCTTGCGGCATCGTAGTACAACTCACGTAGCTGTGCTTTCACCTCACGTCTGGCTACCGCCTGCTCGATCTGTTTGCTCGACGTGACATAGGCTCGCTCATTGGCGACCTTCTCGGTTATCGTCTGTACGCTGCTCACTTCGACACCATAACGTGCCGCCAGTCGTTCGCGTGCGCGTGCGAGAGCGAGCTCCTCCTGTGCATAACGGCCTTTGATGTGTGTGACCGCAGAACCGACAGCCCCGTCCTGTGGATTATTGACCCAGTCAGGCAGCGCACGGCTAACCGGAGGATCAGACTGGCAGGCAGCAGCAGTAATACAGAGTAATAATATTAGTATTTTATTAAATACATACATGGTGGCACGATTTAGCTTGATGTGGTTCACACAATGGTTGC
>WFUQ01000153.1 GCA_015484935.1 Gammaproteobacteria bacterium | reverse complement strand
GGTGCCAGAGCATGATACGCGATGCGGCGCAACGTGAGCTGCTCTACAACCTATGCATGGCAAGAGACGCTTTGATAGCAAAAGACCCGACAGGCGAAAGCACACAACGCGTGAGCAACACCTACACCAATCTGGTACGCATGTGGTCCGAGTTATAGAGATAGTCACGATACCGACCTGTGACCTTCAGGGGAGCTCTGATACCCCCCCTGAATTATCGAGTTTCCCTGGCGTTTATTCGCGTTAATTAGCGGACTCAGGATTTGCTTTCGTTTTTTATCGTTGCAGGGTTTTAAGACACCCACAAAAAAGCCACGCGATAGCGTGGCTTTTTCAGTATTACTTGAACGACAGCTTCTAGCGTTCTGAACCTGCTTCAGCGTGAGCCAGGTCAACCACTTCGTTGGCCAGATCGCGGTATTTGTCGCGGTAACCGTCCAGTTCGTGACCGGCAGCAGGGGTGAAATAATCTTTAGGATCAACACCGTTCTTATGCTCGTATTCGATAAAACTCTTCTGCATTGCAATCATTTCTTTGATTTTTTCAGCTTTGCTGCTCATATTCTTCACCTTTTAAGTGGGTATGCGCCCGATAGATTCTCAATGACCAGAGTCTATCACCGCACGACAAAAACCAGATATATCCCTAATGGGTAAGCACCGGATGAATCAGGCACGATATACCAGTATATTCAATCAGTTAAGACGACTCTTAGTAACCGCCCTTACGTGTACTCTGTGGGCAACCACCGATTTTAAGACCCTGTTTTGAAGGCATCAGCGGACACATCTCATACATCATTTTTGAGGTCGCTTTCTCGCCCCACAATTTGCTCATCGCTTTCATGATGCTGCGTTCGTTTGGTTCATCACCAGCCAGTGTCTCTTCGCGCACGTATCTGACGATATCCCAGTGACGATCGGTAGGTTCGATACCTTCTTCAGCGAACAACTCTGCCGCAATCTCTTCCGTCCAGTCGCTAGAATTGACCAGGTAACCGTTCTCTGTTCTTTCTACTGAATCAAGTGACATAATCTTTACCCTAAAATAGTTTATCGAAAAATGCTCGTAAAAATTGAGCGCGAATGATAAATCAGTTTGGCAAGAGATTCCAGACCACCACCCTATCAGAGATATATATCACCACCTCGATCAGGTGGACAGGGTGAGAGCGGAATCAGGTTCCGGAGAAGTGGGATTTGTCTTCTGTTTCACCGACCGCTGCGATGCCTTTGTGCGGCAGGAAGATACCGCAGCCCAGATGACGTCCTTCGCCTACGCCAGACTCCTGCAGTGCAACCGAGTCCGGTTTACCCAGATCTGCGATCATCACACTACGTGTTTCCATGTCGCCATCTGGAGTAGAAATAACATGAGATATGCCACATAACATCTTGCGAACTATGATATTTTTAGATTTTATATCGTCCGCCAGCCACAACATAAACTGATTTTCATCCAGACCGGGTGGCACCACAACATAGCGCGCAAAAATAGTCGGCAAGGCGGTCATCGACCTGACCTGCTCCTTACCCACTTCCAGTTCGTAGCCATCCAGATCCAGCTTCTTACCGACCAGCTGTTTCGCATCCTCTATTCGATGCTTCGGCACTCGCAATGTCATACGACTGCGTTTCGACAGATGGATGAGCTCACCATCGGGCGGGCGCTCCCAGCCATTACCCGAAGCGGCGCCGTGAATCTGATGGATAGCCGCCTCCGGCTCATCCACCAGCCAGGGCAATGCCTGATACAGTGATTCTCTCAATGCCCAGGCGTGTGTAGTCGGGATCATCTTGCTGATGACCTTGTAGGTGATATCGACTACATCATCAGGAACGACATATTCCTGCTTCTTTGTATCTTCATCCCACAACATGACTATTCCTGCCTGGTAGTAAACGCGGCTTCGAGCTTGTCTTCCCAACCGTCAGGGGTATCCGGGAAAGGCGGTTTAACGTCCATCTGGAAAAACAGTTCGCCACCGCGAGCACGTTTTTTCAACTCTTCTTTGAGATCTTCAAAAGACTCCAGATCGGTGCCCTGTATCAGAACTTCACTCAACCATAACATAGACTTAACCTATATCTTTAATGTTGTTTATAGAAACTAACACGCTATATTTTCAAAATATCTGG
>WFUQ01000152.1 GCA_015484935.1 Gammaproteobacteria bacterium | reverse complement strand
GGTCACTGCCTGTTCCACCGGAACACACAGCATCGGTGAGGCTGCACGTATCATCAAATACGGTGATGCCGATGTGATGTTTGCCGGTGGTGCGGAGCAGGCATCTTCGCCTCTGGGCATCGCCGGTTTCGCAGCGGCACGTGCCTTGTCTACCCGCAACGATGACCCGACTGGCGCAAGCCGTCCCTGGGACAAAGACCGTGATGGTTTCGTGCTGGGCGACGGCGCCGGTGTACTGGTACTGGAAGAATACGAACACGCCAAAGCACGCGGTGCGAACATCTACTGCGAGATAGCCGGTTTCGGTTACAACAGTGATGCCTACCACATGACCATGCCGGTAGCGGACGGAAGCGGTGCAGCCAGATGTATGCAGCTGGCACTCAATGATGCCGGGCTCGATACCAGCGCAGTCGATTACGTCAATGCACACGGCACCTCGACACCTGCCGGTGACATCGCCGAGACCAACGGCATCAAGCTGGCGTTCGGTGACCATGTCAACAAGGTGGCGATCAGTTCCACAAAATCCATGACCGGTCACCTGTTAGGTGCAGCCGGGGGTATCGAAGCGGTATTCTCCATCATGGCGCTACGCGATCAGGTGGTACCACCGACCATCAACCTGGATAATCCGGGTGAGGGTTGTGATCTGGATTACACAGCCAATACGGCAAGAGAACGCAAGCTGTCAGTCGCTGTTTCCAACTCATTTGGTTTCGGTGGCACCAATGGCACACTGGTATTCAGGAAGCTGGATTAAACCTCAGCCAGACGAGCAGTCGGCAAATTTGATCCAGACGTGTGCGACATGCATTATCAAACACGCCAACTCTCCACGATAAAACCACTGGCACAGTTGACGCATCGCTGGCCACAGCGATACCCGTTCGCACTCATCACCACGTCCAGTCAGAGCGAACATCATCAGGCGAACGGACGCTATGACATCGTGCTCGCCTGCCCACAACAGACTCTGCAACTGAACGCTGATTTCACGCTCACTGGCGTCGAGGACTGTCATCAGGATGATGATTTTCTCAGCAGCTTCGATCGCTGGTTCAAAGATGAACAGTTCGAAGGTCAGCAGCTGGATAAGGTCAATAGCTCACTGCCGTTTACCGGTGGCTGGTTCATTTATTGTGCCTACGAGCTGGCGCAACAGATCGAACCCTGCCTGACTCTGCCCGCACTCGATAAGGATCAACCCGTCGCACTGGCGGTGCGCATACCCGCAGCCATCATCCTCGATCACCACGAACAGACTGCCTGGCTGGTCGCTGAGGATGACTACAGCGATTGTCTGGAGCAGATGGAGAACGATTATCAGGCATTGTCTGCTGCGCCAGAAGAAGTCAGCGCCGTACCCTGTGACCATGTTCAGGAAGCCGATGAACATATCTATCTGCAACAGGTCGAGCGACTGAAGCAATATATCGTCGATGGCGATATATTTCAGGCGAACCTGTCACGACCCTGGCAGCTGCACATCGATCCGGCCTGTACCGATCAGAACATATTCGACATGCTGGCGCAGTCCAATCCATCGACCTTCGCCTGCCAGCTGAACATCGCGGGTTCGACCGTCATCAGTTCGTCACCCGAACGCCTGATAAAAGTGAAAGACCGGCAGATCGAGACACGACCGATAGCAGGCACTCGTCCGCGCTCGGATGACAGTCGCCAGGATGTATCGCTGTCCGATGAATTACTGGCGCATCCCAAAGAGCAGGCAGAACACATCATGCTGATTGACCTGGAGCGCAATGATCTGGGCAGGATATGTCGACCCGGCAGCATCCACGTCAACGAACTGTTGACACTGGAGAGCTGGCAGCATGTGCATCACATCGTCTCGAATATACAGGGCGAGTTGCGTGAGGATATCCTGCCCGGTGAAGTGATACGCGCGGTATTCCCTGGCGGTACGATTACCGGTTGTCCCAAAGTGCATTGCATGCAACTATTGGCCGAACAGGAACAACAGTCACGCGGCTGTTATACCGGCTCCGCCGGATACATCAATCGGGACGGCAGCATGGACATCAACATACTCATCCGGACACTTTGGCGAGATGGCGACCGCGTCAGTTTCCGTGCCGGTGGCGGCATCGTCGCCGATTCTGACCCGCAGGCGGAGCTGGCTGAAACACGCGCCAAGGCCAAAGGCCTGCTACGGGCATTTGAACTATGAACGAGATGCTCATCAACGGCTGCCCCTCTCATCTGGTGTCGGCACAGGACAGAGGTTTCCAGTATGGCGATGGTCTGTTCGAAACCATCCGCTGTGTGCAGGGAAAACTTCAGTTCTGGCAACAGCATTTCGAACGACTGCAACAGGGGGGGGCAAAACTGAATATAACCATCCCGTCGCAGGAAACCGTGTTGCAAGATATCCGAACACTGTATCGACAGGATCTGGCAGATTGTGTCTTCAAGATAACCGTTACGCGCGGTGAAACCGAACGTGGTTATCTGTACCCTGAGCGTATCAAGTCCAATCGCGTGGTGCAGATGAGTGCGGCAAGCTGCTATCCGGAAGAATATTACAGCACTGGAATCGCGCTCACCTGTTGCGTGCACCCGATATCGGTGAATCCGGCGCTGGCAGGGATCAAACATCTGAACAGGCTGGACAATGTCATGGCTAGACATGAACTGGATAAACGCTTCCAGGAAGGTTTGATGCTGGATCACGAGGGCAAGGTCATCGAAGGCACCATGAGTAACCTGTTCGCGGTCAAGCAAGGTGTGCTGTTCACGCCCGAGCTGTCTGGCTGTGGCGTAGACGGCATCATCCGGCGACGGATACTGGCACTCTGTGAACAGTTAAAACTGCGCGTCAACATCACC
>WFUQ01000151.1 GCA_015484935.1 Gammaproteobacteria bacterium | reverse complement strand
CCGGTATTGTTTCAACGATTCATCGGCCAGTAGATCGCCAGTTTGTGAATCAGGCAGCAAGATCAACCACCACTGAACACATCGACACCTTTCGGTGGCGTGAACTCGAACAGGCCTGCACCTAATTCCGGATTGGATTTCAGGTCTGAGAACACGATATCCGTAGACTGGTTGAACTGGTCTTTCAACTGCATGAACTTGAGTCCCTGTTCATCGACTCCGATGACGATGCCGTTAAAGTCACTGTCACCACCCTTGCTGATGAGTTGCAGACGATACACCCCCGCTTTCGAATCCAGCTGTTTCACATCGAAGGTCTCAGCCAGTTTCAACCTGCCTTCTATCAATGCCATCGGCGTGTTACTCAAAACAGCACCCTGCTGTTGTACCGTCACCTGTTCCAGATCGACATCATAGACGTAGACTTTCTCACCATCGGATATGATCTGCTGTTCATAAGGCGATGTGTAATCCCAACGAAACTTGCCGGGACGTTGCAGATAGAACTCACCAGCCGACTCCTGCATGACCGTGCCATCGTCAGACATCAACGTCTGTTTGAAAGATGCGGACATACTGCTGGTTGCAGACAGAAACTTCTCCAGCAGTCTTTCACCTTCGCCGGCGTGAGCGACGATGCTCATGGTTGCCAACAACATCGTCAACATCATTCGTTTTAGAAACATATATATTCTCACTCTGTTATCAGTCATCACTCGTAGGAGCGGCTGCAGCCGCGAAGCACTGTTTAAGGCTTTCCCCGTTCGTGGCTGAAGCCACTCCTACGTATCGAACACTCCATCCGGTACTTCAAGCAGTCCTGCCCGACTCCCAATCCTACGCATGATTATTACGGGTACTCGGCATATACCGGCAGGTTCTCATCCGGGCAGGTCCACTCGGCTCGCGATTCCCAGAAGATACGTGCAGACGGCAGTATCGGTGGTTCTTCGTTGAGCGAACCAGCTGCGATCAACACGCCGCCCAGTTCCGGCACCACTCGCGGCATCGGGCTGCCACATTCGGAACAGAAACAATTATAGAAACGCTCGGCTTCGGGGACCTTGTAGCGTTTCAACAAGGTTTCACCCTTGGTCCAGGTCAGTGATTCAAGCGGTGTTACCAGCAGGTTACTGGCATTCGCACTCCCGGTCAGCTTGCGACAACGCTGGCAGTGGCAATGATAGAACCGTTCCGCCTCTCCGTTGATCTCATACTGCACCGCACCACACAGGCAACTGCCTGTTAACTTCGCATCCGTCATCTCGTTACTCGCTTCGCATTATCTATGGAAGCTCTGAATTAATCAGAGTTTCCCTATTTTATTTGAATGATTCATCGATCGGATCAGGGCAATACTGTCGCCGTCTGCACGACTGACAACATTCACCAAGATACAACTTATCCACCCAATCTACCAACCTCTGTACATCTGCCTGATCATCGAACAGAAAACCCGCTTCGAAATTACGCTTGTCTTCGTGTTTACTGCCCATGCCCGCTCCGGTCAGATTCGGTGAGCCGGTAAAAGCGACCTGATTATCGATGATGATCGCTTTGGTATGTACACGTGGACACAGGATACGCTCGAATAGTTCATTATCGACCAGCTCATCGAAACGGTCAAAATCTTCCCGAAAACGTGGACCGGGCTCTTTTGCGTGAATCAACCTGACCGCAACTCCTCTGCTTACCATGTCGGCCAGCAATTCCAGCAGCGGTACGAAACCACCGAAGGCCTCGACATGCATGTCTTTGATATCAGCAGTGACTATCCAGACGAACTGCTTCGCCTCAGGCAGATACTCCTGGATCAGCACTTCGTATATCTCACGGTTTAGCAATAATTTATGCATGTGTTTGATCGCAGAAGTGTCTGATGAAACGTTCAGGTTTGATTCAGTCCGCTAATGAACGCGTACCGGACACAACAATCGTTTCACTTTAAAATATTTTTGCCGCGAACAACGCAAAGTACGCGAAAAATCTTTTTTGTTTTAAAAGTCTTTTGCGCCCTTCGCGTTTTTCGCGGCTGGAATCTGTTTAGCCTTATTAGTGCGTATTCACGTTCAATAGCGGACTATATCTTTCACCGGACATTATTAACCCTGCCAAACCCGACCGTCACGAATGCTCTTTCTGGTCCGGTGCTATCACTTCACGTGAACCATTGGATTGCATGGCAGATACCACTCCGCTCGCTTCCATCTCTTCGATCATTCTGGCGGCACGGTTGTAGCCTATCTTCAGGCGGCGCTGTACGTATGAGATGGATGCCTTGCGGGATTCGAGTACGATCTGCACCGCGGTATCGTATAGCTCATCCATATCTTCGCCGTTGGCACCGCTACTCGGCTCACCGGGCAGTTTGATGTCGCTGGATTCCTGCACCACTTCTTTTATGTATTCCGGTTGCGAATCCTGCTTGAGGAAATTCACGACATTATGCACTTCATGGTCATCGACGAAGGCGCCGTGCACACGTGTCGGGATATTTTTACCACCTGCCAGATACAACATATCGCCATGACCAAGCAGCTGGTCGGCTCCCATCTGATCGAGGATGGTGCGCGAATCCACGCGTGATGACACCTGAAATGCGATGCGTGTCGGGATGTTCGATTTGATCAGTCCGGTGATGACATCGACCGATGGCCGCTGGGTGGCGAGGATGAGATGGATACCGGAAGCACGCGCTTTCTGCGCCAGTCTTGCGATCAGTTCTTCTATCTTCTTGCCCACCACCATGAACAGATCGGCGAACTCATCGACCACCACCACGATGTAAGGCAAGGGCTGTAATTTGACGGGCTGCGCACCGGGTGGTTGATGGTCGGGGTCGAATGTCGGGTCTTCGATGGGTTCACCGGCATCGATGGCTTCTTTCACCTTGCGGTTATAACCGGCGATATTGCGTACACCCAGCGATGCCATCAGCGCGTAGCGGCTCTCCATCTCACCGACACACCAGCGCAAAGCATTGGCAGCGTCTTTCATGTCCGTCACCACCGGTGTCAGCAGGTGCGGGATGCCATCGTAGACATTGAGTTCGAGCATCTTGGGGTCGATGAGTATCATGCGCACTTCGCTGGGTTTGCTCTTGTACAACAGACTCATCAACAAGGCATTCACGCACACTGACTTACCGGAACCGGTGGTACCGGCGACCAGCAGATGTGGCATCTTGCCCAGATCGGCCACTACCGGATGGCCGGAGATATCCTTACCCAGGCCCATGGTCAACGGTGAGCTGGATTTATCGTATTCCTGTGACATCAGAATTTCGCTGAGCGAGACCAGTTCGCGATGTTCGTTCGGAATCTCCAGTCCGACCACCGATTTACCGGGTATGACTTCTACCACCAACACACTCTGCACTGACAATGAACGTGCCAGATCTTTCGCCAAAGCGGTGATCTTGCTGGCTTTCACGCCGGGTGCCGGTTCCATCTCAAAACGGGTGATGACCGGCCCCGGATGCACCGCGACCACCCGCACCTCGATGCCGAAGTCAGCCAGTTTGATCTCGACCATGCGCGACAGATGATTCAGCGCATCTTCGGAATACCCCTTCTCATGAGGTTTTGGCGGGTCGAGTAAACGCAAGGCGGGTAACTCTGCATCTGCAGGGGCCTCGAAAAGCGCGATCTGCTTTTCGCGATCGAGACGTTCCGAAATCTCGATCTTCTTCACGGTCGGCTCGATGCGCACCTGTTCGTCCCGTTTGGCGGTCTTTACCTTGTCCGCCTCAACCACCACAGCACGTTTCTGTTTCGCTTCTTCGCCAGCTTTACGCTCCTGTATCGTAGTGCGGATATGTTGAATTTTTTCATGTGCCCAGCGATAGGCGATCAGACTCCAGCGACCGACCAGGTCGATAACCTTGAACCAGGAGATACCACTGAACAGGGTGATACCCGCCAGAAACGCAGCGAGCAGGATCAAGGTCGAACCGAGCAGCCCGAGCACATCGGCCATGCCATCACCCAGCCAGCGTCCGAGGATGCCACCACCATCCAGTGGCAGGCTGTTGGCAGAGAAGACAAAATGCAGACTCGCCAGTGCACAACCGGTCGCAAGCGTAGTCAAAAAGCCTGCCCAGCGTATGCCAAGCACACCGAAGTCGATCTCGTCGGGATTGTGATCTTCACGATTGCCACGCAGCACCAACCAGCCGCTGTAAGCGATGATCACCGGGAACAGATAGGATAGATAACCGAACAGGTTGAACAGAACATCGGCGAACCAGGCACCGACCACACCCGCGGCATTACTCAATGCTTCGCGTGGCCCGGTATGCGACCAGCCGGGATCATTGATGTCGTAGGTGAGCAGAGAAATCAGTAAAAACAGCGCGACTGCGGCCAGCAGTAACATCGCGCCCTCGCGCAAGCCATGCTGTATATGCGATGTCAGCTCTGTGCCTGTTGTTGTTTTTTTACGGCGTGCTTGAGCCAATCAAACCTTCCAGAATGTAGTTTGTTGGAAAAATGTGCACTCATTATACCCGCAGGAGCGCCAACATACAGTGTTTAGTACGGGTGAAGAAAGATTCACCGCAGAGGCGCAGAGCACGCTGAGAAAATCTTTACGGGTAAAACTCCTTCGAGCCGTTACGCAGAAACCTGCAAAAACAAGGACTTGTTGCCTCCTGGATGGTTTTCCTCTGCGTCTCTGCGGTGAAAACATTTTTCCTCTCCCCGGCAGGGAGAGCTGTATGAAGTTGAATTTTTCTTCATAAGCATCATCTTACATTCAGCTATTTGCTAAAATGCGCCGCCATCAAGCCACGAACTGTCCACGATGGCGCACGAAATCTACACTGGAGAATGGTATGAGTGACACCAAACACGCCCGCCTGTTGATCCTGGGCTCAGGTCCTGCTGGCTACACCGCTGCGGTCTATGCGGCACGCGCGAATCTGAACCCGGTACTGATCACCGGTCTGGAGATGGGGGGGCAGCTGACCACCACCACCGAAGTCGATAACTGGCCGGGCGATAATGAAGGTGTACAGGGACCGGACCTGATGGTGCGCATGCAGTCCCACGCAGAACGTTTCGGCACCGAGATCATCTTCGACCATATCCACACCGTCGATTTCGACAGCAAACCGTACACACTCACCGGCGATTCCGGCACGTATACCTGTGATGCGCTCATCATCTGCACCGGTGCCAGTGCCATGTATCTGGGTATGGAATCAGAAGAGAAATTCAAAGGCAAGGGTGTCTCTGCCTGTGCGACCTGTGATGGCTTCTTCTACAAGAACCAGAAAGTGGCGGTGATAGGCGGTGGAAATACGGCTGTCGAAGAAGCTCTGTATCTGTCCAACATCGCTTCCGAGGTGACACTGGTTCACCGTCGTGATGCCTTGCGTTCGGAGAAGATATTGCAGGATCATCTGTTCGAAAAAGAAAAGAACGGCAATGTAAACATCGCCTGGGACAGCGTACTCGACGAAGTGCTGGGTGACGATTCCGGTGTCACCGGCATGCGTATCCGCAATGTGAAGGATGACAGTACGCAGGACATCGACCTGTCAGGGGTGTTCATCGCGATCGGTCATAAACCCAATACACAGATATTCGACGGCAAACTGGAGATGAACAACGGCTACCTGAAAGTCCAGAGTGGCAGCGAAGGCAATGCGACCGCGACCAGTCAACCCGGTGTTTTCGCCGCGGGTGATGTCATGGACCACGTCTATCGTCAGGCAGTAACTTCTGCCGGTACAGGCTGTATGGCTGCACTGGATGCCGAAAAATATCTGGACGCACTGGAGAGCTAGATCATCGTGATCGGCTCGACATCGCCCATGAAGAGACCGCACCGTCGCCGATAATCCTGACTGACAAACCTTTGCCACAATGACGACCGCCCCTAAAAATCAGGCTTCAGCAGGGGCGATCATCTCTTCGTCTATCTCGGAAGTCGATGCGGACGCATGGAACACCTTGCTCGATTCTGATTATCCGTTCCTCCAGCACGATTTCCTGCTGGCACTGGAACAGCACGACTGTCTCGAACCGTGGGGCTGGCAGCCTGTCGTTTTTCAGTTATACGACGAAGACGATGAACTCATCGGTGCCTGCATCAGCTATATCAAAACCAATTCCTATGGTGAGTTCGTGTTCGACTGGGCATGGGCAGATGCCTACCAGCGTAACGGCCTGGATTATTATCCGAAACTGGTGACCGCCATTCCGTTCACTCCCGCCCGAGGGAACCGCCTGCTCAGTAAAGCCAACGATATGGGGATAAAACATCAGCTGATAAAACTGGTCACGTCTTTCTGTGAACAACAGCAACTGTCATCATCGCATTTCCTGTTCTGCGATGACGATGATATCTCTGCATTGAGAGATGCCGACATGTTGCTACGGCATGATTATCAGTTTCACTGGCGTAATCACAACTACCGATCTTTCGATGATTTCCTGGCGACACTGAAATCGAAACGCCGGAAAAATATCCGGCGGGAACGTCGCCTCGTAACAGAAGCGGATATCCAGACCGAGATCATCGCCGGTACGGCGCTGACGGAAACACAATGGCAGCAGCTATACGATTTTTATCAACTCACCTTTTTACGGAAATCGGGCACCGCGACGTTCACACTGGATTTCTTCCGCGCCATGGCGCATCGCATCCGTGCGGCATTTGCTTACCACGATTCCAGGACGGTCGCAGGCGCCATACTCTATGAAGGTAACCATACCTTGTACGGCAGACACTGGGGTTGTTATGACCACTATGAAAACCTGCATTTCGAACTGTGTTATTACAGCGGTATCGAATATTGTATCGCCAACGAACTCGACGTTTTCGAACCGGGTGCGCAGGGCGAGCACAAGATATGGCGCGGTTTCCTGCCGGTGAAGACACAGTCTGCACACTGGATCGCTCATCCGCAATTCCGCGATGCCATCACCGATTTCCTGCAACGCGAAAATTCTGCGATGAACGACTACGGCGAACAATTGCTAACATCCTCCCCATATGCACAACAGACCTGAACCACCGTTGATATGGTTGCCTGAAGATTTCAGCGGCCCGTTTCCCGATACCCGACTCGCGTTCACTGAACCCGATGGTCTGCTGGCCGCCGGTGGCAACCTGAACACACAGACTCTGTTGCAAGCCTACTCGCAAGGTATCTTCCCCTGGTATAGCGAAGGCCAGCCGATATTGTGGTGGTCACCTAATCCTCGTTGTGTGATCTTCCCCGAAGAATTCCATGTTTCCAGAAGCCTGCGCCGGACCTTGAACAGCGGACGCTTCGAGATACGGATTAACACCTGCTTCGAGCAGGTGATGCGACAGTGCGCAGCACCGAGAAAAGGTCAGGATGGAACCTGGATCACTGATGATATCTTGCGGTCTTACTGCGAGTTAAACGCCATGGGTAAAGCACATTCTGTCGAAGTCTGGTACGAACAGGAGCTGGTCGGCGGGGTGTACGGACTGCTTCAGCACGATGTGTTCTTCGGTGAGTCTATGTTCAGTCGCATGAAGGATGCATCGAAAGTAGCCTTGCATCACATCTGTAAACATATCGATCCGAAATTCATCGATGCACAGGTGGGCTCTGAACATCTGATGTCGCTGGGCGCACGCATGATCAGACGCGAACGTTTTCTGAACCTGATAGAGACCGATACTCAGTCTCGACGCTGACCTCGTCGGAAGGAGATCGGAGACTGGAGCTCCAGCACCACCCAATAAGTTGATAGCACGAAAGTCAGTATCACCACCATCTGGATCAGATACGATGCGTGCAGACTGATCAGCCCCGATGCGGTTGCACTGTAAGCTACCAGCAATGAAAACTCGCTCCCCTGCCCCAGCCTGATGCCGAGTTCTTTTGCCAGCGCCGGTTTTTCATTGACCACCAGAAAGCTCCATTTGAATATCATCGGCTTGAGCAACATGACAAGGATAGTGATCACGACACCTGCGAGGATGACATCTTTGGTGACCGACAGATCGAACTGCGCACCGATGGAGAAGAAGAACAGGATAAGGAAAAAATCGCGTAACGGTTTCAACTCTTCCGCGATGACCAGTGCGATAGGCACGGTCGCCAGCGAGATACCGGCGATGAATGCACCCATCTCGTAAGACAGCCCCAGCATCTCAGCGGTACCGGCACCGAGCAAGCCCCAGCCCAGCGTCAGCAAGAAAGTGTGTTCTTTTATCACATCGAATTTCAGAAACAGGTTGGTGATGATATATCTGACGATAAGATACGCAGAGGCGGTCATCGCGATAAGTTTGATGAACAGAAACAGTGCCGTGATCGCCAGATCATCACCACCGCCACCCGTGACCAGCAGGATAAGGATGATCGCGATGACATCCTGCATCAACAGGATACTGATCATCAGCTCACCGAGATGCTGATGATGTAACTCGGTCGTCGGAATCAATTTGAGGCAGATGATGGTACTGGAGAACATCAAGGCAGAACCGATGATGACGCTGTCCTGAAAACCGAAGCCCATGATGATCGCCGCTGACATGATCAGTAGCTGAAAACTGAAACAGGTCGCCAGTGTCACCAGCCCGGTCCGCCCCAACAGACCCACCATCCGTGCCGGCTGGAAATTCAGCCCGATGAGAAACAACAGCAGGATGATGCCGATGTGCGATAGCTGTTCGATGTTGGCTGCATCATCGATCAGTCCCAGCCCCCACGGCCCGATGACGACACCGACCGCGATATAGGCGAGGATGATAGGTTGTTTCAGATACAGGAATATCGTCGCCATCAGTGCTGCACCGGCGAAGATAATCACAAATTGAAGGATGATGTTGTCGAATTCCATGCGACTAACATAACAGTTTGAGAATTTAATTCAAATCAATGATTTAGCACATCCACCTGACGTAAGGAATACTGTCATTTATCGACCAGTTCGCTATAATTCGCGCAACCAAAACCGGACCAGACAATGAACTTCATCGAAACACGCGGCAACGACGGAAACCATCCAGCATCCGTCACTTTCTCACAGGCGATACTTTCGCCTATCTCGTCATTCGGTGGACTGTACTCTCCACAATCACTGCCCGAACTGGACCAGTCTTTTCTGTCTGCGCATATCGATTCAGATTACAAGACGCTCGCGCGTGCGATCCTCGATGCATTTGCTATCGACATCGACAGCGATGTGATCGATTCAGCTCTGGCACTGTATGACGATTTCGACGACCCGGACAATCCTGTTCCTGTAGTCAAGGTGAAAGACGACCTGTATGTCAGCGAACTCTGGCACGGCCCGACTCGCGCATTCAAGGATATGGCCCTGCAACCTTTCGGTGTCGTACTGTCTTCCATCGCACAGAGCCGTCAGGAAAATTACCTCATCCTCACAGCTACATCTGGTGATACCGGACCGGCTGCCCTGGAAACATTCAAGAACAAAGCCAATGTCATGGTCGCCTGCATGTATCCCGATGGTGGCACCTCGGACGTGCAACGTCTGCAGATGGTGACAGAGGATGCCGACAACCTGAAAGTGATCGGTGTGAAAGGTGACTTCGACGACACACAGAATGCGCTCAAACAATTACTGGGCTCTGCGACGTTTAAAGCCAAACTGACAGAGAACAATATCCATCTGTCTGCAGCCAACTCGGTCAATTTCGGGCGCATCATCTTCCAGACGATCTATCATATCCATTCCTATCTGGAACTGGTCAGACAGAATGCGATCACCTTGGGCGACAAGGTGTATCTGGATGTGCCCAGCGGTAACTTCGGCAACGCACTCGGTGGTTACTATGCGAAACAGATGGGTCTGCCAGTCGAGAAAATACTGATCGCGTCCAACAATAACAACATCCTCACCCGTCTGATAAAAACCGGCAAGTATGACCTGCGCGACCTGGCTGTCGTCCCGACCACTTCGCCTGCGATGGATATCCTGATCTCATCGAATATCGAACGTGTCCTGTTTGATCTGTTCGGTGATACCAGAACCCGAGAATTGATGCAGCAGCTCAACGAAGAGAAGAACTACGCGCTCACCGCTGAAGAGCTGGCAACCATCCAGTCCATCTTTGCCGCTGACTACTGTGATGATGATGAAGGCAAGGCCTATATCAAGCAGGCTTTTGCTGGCGGTTATCTGATGGACCCGCATACCGCTACCTGTTTCAAAACGTACGACAGCTGTCGTGAAAAAGATCTGAGAACGATCGTGTATTCAACTGCTGAATGGACCAAGTTTTCTCCTGTCATCGCCAATGCGCTCACAGGTGAGACCGACAGTCATGACATCGATGCACTCAAGTCTATCGCCCAGGAAGCCGGTATCACGATTCCCGCTATCATCAATGGGCTGTTCGACAAACCTGTCACCCAGAACAGCGTCATCGAGAAAAGCGATATCGAAAAAGAGATTCTTGCGTTTATCAGCTGAGCGAGCAGACACTGGAAACCCTATTGAACCAGAGCAGACTCGGCAGCCTCATGAGACTCAAAGTACAGCTCACCGCGTTGTATCACTGAGATGTTTTGTCGATCTTGCCCAACAAGTTTATCCAAACGAAAAAAAGACCGCTGTGAGCGGTCTTTTTTCGTCTGGATGCTGACACTGCCGATTATCGATTCTTTCTTCTCGCGATAACGAAACCGGTCAAACCAAGACCCAGCAGAGCTAACATGCCCGGCTCAGGCGTCGTTGTCGTTTCATCACCGTAGATAGAGACATGCGAGATAGCGCCTTTTGATGACCAGAAATCTTTTATCTGGATATCTTCCATACCATCCCATATGCCGGAAAGATCGAACAGATACCATGCGATGTCAGTCGCCTTGCCGCCTTTGACCAGCAGGAAGCAATAACTGCAGTCGATGGCAGGACCACCCGTATAAGCGATCAAGGCATCAGCAGGGTCACTTGGCGTATTGGTGAACGTAATCTCATAGGAACCGGCATAAGTGCCCACGTCCGAAGCTTCACCGACATTCTGTTTATAGATATCAGTCACACCGTAGTTGTCGAATATGTACTGACTGATGACAGCCTGAGACGGATCGCCACCGGTATCACAGTCCAGCGTCGTGTTGCAGTCAGCAGGCGATACCATCAGTGCTTGCGCCTGGGCGGTCAGCAGCAGAGCAGTCATTGCCAAAAATGCTCTCAATCCAAGATGTTTCATCACAAATTACCTGTATCTGTTTTTCTCAATTACCCACTATAATGCACGGGCCATGCCAGAATATTTATACTTTTATAAACAATAACTTAAACAGAATCCGAAACCGGTTATTGCTAATAATGTTAAGTATCATGACACTCGAATATCATCACACAAGCACTCACCTGCAATAAAATCAAGTAGTTATCACGATATTGACTGCTTAGACGCAAACGGATGAGCTGTATCGAGATACGACAGTTAACGGTATCGACAATCTACAACAGAAAATATGGCAACTATATGAT
>WFUQ01000150.1 GCA_015484935.1 Gammaproteobacteria bacterium | reverse complement strand
GTCTGTCTCTGCAAGGTCAGGGGCAGCTGGATATGGCATTCGAGAAATTCCGTAAATTACCGGTCGATAAATCGGCACTCGAAGTGTTGTACAACCTGGCACTGGATTACGAACGCAAACGCCAGTTCAACAAAGCCAAATCTGTGTATGACTACATGTCGGATTTCGACCCCAAATTCCGCGACATCAAAGACCGCACCAACCGCGCGCAGGCGCTGGAAGAGACCGTCATCCTCGGTGGTGGCGGTGCCAGCTCACCGGGTGGCACCTTGCTGATGGAAGGCGGCGGTGTCGAAAAACCCAAGCTGGGTCGCTACGAGATCGAACGCGAACTCGGCAAAGGCGCGATGGGTGCTGTCTATCTGGGTAAAGATCCAAAGATATCCCGCGTGGTCGCCATCAAAACCATGGCACTGTCACAGGAATTTGAAGAAGACGAACTCGCCGATGTTAAGGAGCGTTTCTTCCGCGAAGCAGAGACAGCCGGTCGTCTTAACCACCCCTCTATCGTCACCATGTACGATGCGGGTGAAGAACACGACCTCGCCTATATCGCGATGGAATATCTCAAAGGTTCAGACCTGAGCAAGTTCGTCAAAAAAGACAAGCTGCTGCCCTATCCCAAGGTGCTGGATCTGATCAAACGATGCGCAGAAGGTCTGGGCTACGCACATGGCTTCAATGTCGTGCATCGCGATATCAAACCTGCCAACATCATGTACGATGTTGAAAGCGATACCATGAAGATCACCGACTTCGGCATCGCGCGTATCACCGATTCCAGCAAAACCAAGACCGGTATGGTACTGGGTACACCCTCTTATATGTCACCCGAACAGCTGGCCGGTAAAAAGGTCGACGGTCAGTCTGACCTGTTCTCACTCGGTGTCATGCTGTTCCAGATGGTCACTGGTGAGTTGCCATTCAAGGGTGACTCTATGGCGACACTGATGTACAAGATCGCCAACGAAGCGCACCCGACACCACAGGATATCAATCCTGATGTTCCTCGCTGTATTACTGTTCTGATTAACCGCGCACTGGAAAAAGACGTTGAGAAACGCTATAAGACAGGAGAGCTCATGGCCGAAGACATCGGCAAATGTATGAAGATACTGGCAGCCGAGGGTTAATCAGGACCGATTTTATGAGTCTAAAAGGCAAAATCGAAATTTCAGGGCTGACGGATGTCGGCTCTGTCCGTGATCATAATGAAGATGCCATCTCATCGGATGAGAATCTCGGACTGGCGGTACTCGCTGATGGTATGGGTGGGCACCGCGGCGGCGAGATGGCGAGTGCCATCACCGTCAGCACTATCATCGATACGCTGAAAAAGAAACTCAAAAAAATCACGCCGGGCGAAACAGACGAAGAGACAGGTTACAGTCTCGAAAGCGTCGCCGTACATGATGCGGTCGCACTGGCCAATGAGAACGTATTCAACGCTTCTAACGAGAACTCACAATATAAAGGGATGGGCACGACCGTGGTGGTCGTGTTGTTCTACGATAATCGTTTCACCGTTGCCCACGTCGGCGACTCGCGCCTGTACCGCCTGCGCGACGGTGTACTGGAACAGATAACCCGTGACCACAGCCTGATGCAGGAACTGATCGACCGGGGTTTCTACACACCTGAACAGGCCCGCCAGTCTCTGAATAAAAACCTGGTCACTCGCGCTATCGGTATCGAATCCGGTGTACAGATAGACGTACAGGAAGATGTCGCACAGGTTGATGATATCTACCTGTTGTGTTCTGATGGTGTGACAGACATGATCGAAGACGACCTGATCCAGGAAACCATCATGAAATGCGGAGATGATCTCGAAAAAGCAGCTTCCGAGCTGATCAGAGAAGCCAATGAACATGGCGGCAAAGACAATATCTCGGCCTTGTTGGCCAGACCGATAAAACCCTTTCCCGTCAAAAATAGCTTGTTTTCTCGTTTTTTTGACTTATTCTCTTAATTTATAATAATAAAATATCGCAAGTAGGGATAAAACCATGGCAAAACTAGTCCTCAGTTTCAACGGTGATGTGATTCGTGATTACGATCTCGATCAGGAGACCATGACCATCGGACGCAAACCCGACAACGATATCCATATCGACAACCTCGCGGTGAGCGGTCGGCATGCAAAAATTCTCACCATCCTCAACGACTCTTTCATCGAGGATCTGAACAGCACCAATGGCACCTACATCGGTGGTGAAAAGATCACCAAACATGCGTTGAAAAACGGTGACATCATCGCCATCGGCAAACATGAACTGAAATATGAAAATGCTGCGCAGGCAGGTGCTGACGACGAAGAAGGTGAATTCGAAAAAACCATGATCATCCGCCCGGATGCTGCGGGCATGCCGGTCGAAGAGGAAGCCGACAAAAAACTGGAGAAATCGATCGGCAAGATCGCTTCTGACCTCGCCTCTGCCGGTGCGTCAGGCTCATCCGGCCCCGGTCCCGCCAGTCTGAAATTACTCAGTGGTACCAATTCAGGCAAAGCCCTCAAGTTAACCAAGATACTCACCACACTCGGCAAACCGGGTGTACAGGTCGCGGCTATCACCCGTCGACCAACAGGTTACTTCCTCATCGTCGTGGACTCCGGTTCTTCAGCGACCAACCCTATGGTCAATGATGAAGAAGTGGGTAAACAAGCACATCCATTGAAGAGTGAAGACGTGATCGAAGTTGCCGGTGTCAAGATGGGGTTTTATCTCGACTGATACCAGCCTGGTGTGAAACAGGAACCGGACGTTCTTATCATTCATTCACATTATGAGCCGCCTTACAGGCGGCTCAGTTGTTTTCATCATAAAAATACATTTCACCTACACGGACACGACGGCATGAAGTGGTGCTCGCATGCTGGACATGATGACCGGCTACCAATAGCCGGCGCATGTTCAACTATTACGTATTAACGTTCTTCTGGCACGTGATTCGATATGGATACCCGCCTGCGCGGGTATGACGGTATGGGGAAGTACTGCCATGCTGGACATGATGATCTGCTACCAATAGCTGCTGCGTGTTCAACAATTACGTATTAACATTCGTCTGGCACGTGATTCGATATGGATACCCGCCTGCGCGGGTATGACGGTATGGGGAAATACTGTGCGTAATAACCCGCTACCGACATCCGGATGCGTGTGCGACAGGTTCGTATTAACGTTCTTCTGGCACGTGATTCGATATAGATACCCGCCTGCACGGGCATGACAGCATGGAGTAAGGCGGCCTACTTCAAGCTGAACACCGCCATCGACTCCACATGCGCGGTGTGCGGAAACATATCCATAATCCCTGCACTCACCAACTCATAACCGAATTCATTCACCAGCATGCCCGCATCCCTCGCCAGGGTTGCAGGATGACAGGAGACGTAGACGATCAACTCCGGCCGGTTCTTGCATAACAGCGGGATGATCTCGGCAGCACCGGATCTGGGTGGGTCGAGCAGCACTTTATTGAACGTCTCTTTCAGCCACGGTGCATAGTTGATCTCGTCACTGTAAAGATCTGCACAGACAAACGTCACGTTGCTCAGTTGATTCAGTTCGGCATTGTCCCGCGATTTCTTCACCATCACATCCGAACCTTCGACTGCGATCACACTGGCACAACGTCTCGCCATCGGCAGAGAGAAGTTACCCAGACCACTGAACAGATCCAGCACGATATCATCGTCTTGCAGCTGCATCGCCTCGATAGCGCGTTGCAACATCGATCTGTTCAGTTCCGGATTCACCTGGGTAAAGTCAGACGGTTCGAACTCGATACGGATAGCACCATCATCGATGGTGTAGAACAAGCCGGGTGGAGAGGCTGGATACAGGACTTCCAGTTCAGTCG
>WFUQ01000149.1 GCA_015484935.1 Gammaproteobacteria bacterium | reverse complement strand
TGCCGATCGCACTCGGCATGGGTATCGCCTTCATCGCCAGCGTGTATCACACCATCATCGGTCAGGGCGCAGTGTATTACGACTCGGTCAGTATGTTCACTTTCTTCCTGCTGATCGCGCGCTATTTCGAGATGGTCGCACGCAAACGCAGCTCCGAGCAGACCGAATCCTTACTCAGACTCACACCCGCCGTGGCGACACGACTCGACGGCAACGAACAGCAGGTGGTGCCGGTGGCAGAACTACAGGTCGGTGACCACATCCTGGTCAAACCCGGTGACAACATCGCAGCCGATGGCATCGTGGTTCGCGGCACCTCCGGTGTCAACGAATCGCTGCTCACAGGTGAAAGTTTTCCCGTGACAAAATCTGCAGGCGATCAGGTCATCGGTGGCAGTACCAACACCGAGAATGCGCTGGTTATCGAAGTACAACATACCGGTGACGAGACCGTCATCGCCTCCATCCATCGGCTGCTGGAAGAAGCGCAGTTGAACAAACCCCGTATCGCTTTTCTGGCTGACCGTTTTGCCTCCCGGTTCGTACTGGTCATCCTGAGCGTCACTGCACTGGTGGCGTTCTACTGGTATCAGCAGGGCTCCGAGTTCTGGCTGGAATACAGCATCGCCACCCTGGTCGTCACCTGCCCCTGCGCTCTGTCGCTGGCGACACCCACCGCACTGACTGCGGCCAGTGGTCAACTCGCCAAACTGGGACTGCTACCGGTCAAGGAACACGTACTGGAAACGCTCGCCAGTGCCACCGACTTCGTATTCGACAAGACCGGCACCCTGACTCGAGGCAGACTCGATATCGACCATATCACCACTCTGGCTGACCTGGATGAAACACGATGCCTGCAGATCGCAGCCGCACTCGAAGCCGAATCGGAACACCCACTGGCGAGAGCCATACTCGAACGGGTAGATCAGAACCCGGTAACCGCAACCCAGTGCCACAACACGCCCGGTACAGGCATCAGCGGCATGATAGACGGCACCCTGTGGCTCATCGGTAACAGCGAACACATCCGGCAACAGGCGCAATTCGAGCTTTCTGATGAGTTGTTACAACAGCTGAACGAGCAGCAACAGACCACCATCATCCTGGCGACTCAGACGCAGGCAGTGGCATTGTTCAGTTTTGCCGATGAAATACGGGAGCAGGCGAAAGCCATGGTGGCAACATTGCGCGCCAGCCACATCCACACCCATCTGCTGTCCGGTGACCAGAGCGGTATCACCGAACAGGTGGCGAAGCAGTTACACATCGAATCGGTGGCGGCAGAAACACGCCCCGAGACCAAACTGGACTATGTCCGACAGCTGCAACAACAGGGCAGAATCGTCGTCATGACCGGAGACGGTATCAACGATGCACCGGTACTGGCAGGCGCGGATGTCTCTATCGCCATGGGCAGCGGCAGCGAACTGGCGACCACGCATGCCGACATGGTACTGATATCCGACCAGATCAGGCACATCGCCAGCGGTTATCTGCTCGCCAGAAAAACTTTCAGCATCATCAAACAGAATCTGGGCTGGGCCATCGCCTATAATCTGCTCGCCATCCCGGCAGCGGCAGCCGGACTGGTACAACCCTGGCTGGCTGCGATCGGTATGTCTGCCAGCTCGCTGATCGTGGTGCTGAACGCGCTGAGACTCAGCCGCTAATCCACAGCACAACACGATACAATGCAGCCATGAATATTATCTATCTGTTACTGCCGGTCGCACTGGTACTGGTCGTCGTCATCATCTGGGTGTTTTTCTGGGCGGTGAAATCCGATCAGTTCGATGACATGGAAGGCCCCGCCCACCAGATATTGATGGACGATGATGAGGAAGACCGACGCTCAAAATCGACCGAAGCAGACGACAACCGTAGCGATGGTAGCTGAGCCACGACCCTGGTCTGACGCATCGCTTGCCCTGATGCCGGTTCAGACCTGTGAACTTGATCTCGACGAGCTGGCACGACACTGTACGCAGCTCGGTCTGACAGGTGACTGCATCGACCGCAGACAACATCGCTACTCCACCGGCAGTCGATTTCTGGAACAGATCAACTTTCTCGGTTGTTCGCCCAACATCCGGTTCGACAGTGAACAGGCTGATGAAAAATTCACCCACATCATCCTGCATCGTTACCCGACACCCCGGCTGTTCAGCGGTAGATACACCCGTGCACCGCACTGCCCCGAATGCGGCAAGGCTGAAAAAAACTGGCGACTCGATGATTTTTCCCACAAGCGAACCATCAACTGCAGCCACTGCAAACACACCGTCGATACAGATAGATATAACTGGCGTCGCACTGCCGGTTTCACCGGGATGATGATTGAGATAACCGAGATTTTCCCGAAAGAAGCACTGCCACAACCCACCCTGCTGGAAAATTTACAGCAGCGCACTGCGATGGAATGGGATTATTTTTATTTCTGATTCCAGACGAGAAAACGGTACGCTCAGGCAGCACTATCGAAGCCTGGAACAACACGATAAAATCAGCGATTGATCCACACTAAACGACAAGAATAATACGATGAACATACTGGTAATCGGCAGCGGTGGCCGCGAACACGCACTGGCATGGAAAGCGGCACAATCTGATCTGGTCGATACAGTCTATGTCGCGCCCGGTAATGCCGGCACTGCCAGCGAAGACAAACTCCAGAATGTCGCGATAGCCGCCGAAGATATCAAAGCCTTGCAGGAATTCGCTCTGGGCAATGCTATCGGCCTGACCATCGTCGGTCCCGAAGCACCGCTGGTAGCAGGCATCGTCGATCAGTTCACCGCTGCCGGTCTGAAGATATTCGGACCGACCCGCGCCGCCGCACAACTGGAAGGCTCCAAGGCATTCACCAAGGATTTTCTGGCACGCCACGACATCCCGACTGCCGCTTACGGCAACTTCACCGATGAAAACGAAGCCATCGAATACGTGAAGCAACAGGGCACGCCCATCGTCATCAAAGCCGATGGTCTGGCTGCCGGCAAAGGTGTGATACTGGCGCAGACCGAAGCCGAAGCGATCACCGCCATCAAGGATATGTTATCCGGCAACCGTTTCGGTGATGCCGGTGCACGCGTGGTCATCGAAGAGTTTTTACAGGGCGAAGAAGCCAGTTTCATCTGCATGGTCGATGGTCACAATATATTACCGATGGCATCGTCACAGGATCACAAAGCACGAGACAACGGTGATACCGGTCCCAACACCGGCGGCATGGGGGCCTACACACCCGCCCCCGTGGTCACCCCGGAGATGCACGAACGCATCCTGGATGTCGTCATCCGCCCCACCGTTCGGGGCATGGCTGATGAAGGTCACCCGTTCAGCGGATTTCTCTATGCAGGTGTGATGATCGATGATGATGGCGTCCCCAAAGTCCTGGAATATAATGTGCGCTTCGGTGACCCCGAAACCCAGCCCATCATGTTCCGGCTGCAATCCGATCTGGTACAGCACTGCCTCGACGCGATAGACAGCAAGCTCGACCAGGCTACGACTCAATGGGATGAGCGCACAGCACTGGGCGTGGTACTGGCAGCCGGCGGTTACCCCGACAGCTACAGCAAAGGTGACATCATCACCGGACTGGAAACCGCCGACAGCGAAATTGCGAAAGTCTTCCATGCCGGCACCGCACAGGATAACGGTTACATCACCACAGCCGGCGGTCGTGTGTTATGTGTCGTCGCACTGGGAAAAAACGTCACCGAAGCTCAGGCGAATGCCTATGAAGTCGTGAAACAGATCAAATGGAGCAATGTTTACTTCAGGACAGATATCGGGCATCGGGCGATTGCACGGGAAAAGAACACTTAAAAATTTCACCGCAGAGACGCAGAGGACGCTGAGAAAATCCCGGGATGGTTTACAACACCTGCGGTGGTGTCAACAAAAAACCTCTGCGAACTCCGCGCCTCTGCGGTGAACGCTTTAGTTCTTCACCCTTACATACATTATAACCTTACCGTTATATTTGACATTTATAACTTTACTGTTATATTTAGACTTTATAACTGTAGCGTTATAATACTTATGTGTAAGAGAACTCTTATGATTCCAATTACCTCCCCCAAAATGCTTGGCAGAGCATTACGTCAACATCGCACCGAACAAGGCTTAACGCAGAGTCAAGCTGGTGGCAAATTCAATATCCCACAGAAGACCGTTTCCAACATCGAATCTGGTCTGCCAGGTGTCCGTCTGGCGAGTATTTTTAAATACATGTCGGCACTGGGTCTGGAAATGCAACTGGAGTACAGGAACAGCCATAACAACAACGATGACATCTGGTAATGGCAACTCTGTATATCTACATGAATGGCAAAGAGGTCGGTGAATACGTGAAAGCCAGAGGCGGTGCACAGGAATTCATTTATGCAAGATCATGGATGGAAAATACGAATGCCATACCGATTTCCCTGTCACTGCCACTGACTGAGAAAATACATAAAGGCGACGCTGTCATCAATTATTTTGACAACCTGCTACCAGATAACAGAGACATAAGAGAAAGAATCCAGGCACGCGTTGGTGCAAAGACCAGACAGCCTTTCGATCTTCTGGCGGAAACAGGACGCGATTGCGTCGGTGCAATCCAGCTTCTTTCGGAAAAAAATCCGGCAGATATCAAAAAAATTGAAGGTAGACCTCTAAGCGAATCCGAAATCGCAAGCGAATTGCGAAACTACAATGATTTTCCTCTCGGTATGAAAAGAGATGAAGAATTTCGTATATCGATAGCGGGTGCACAGGAAAAAACAGCATTGCTTTTTCATGAAGGAAGATGGCAGAAGCCTGTTGGCTCAACACCCACTACCCATATCTTCAAACTGCCGATAGGCAAACTGGCAGGTACGGACATCGATCTCACAGAGAGCGTTGAGAACGAGTGGCTCTGCCTCAGGATACTTAAAGCATTTGGCCTGAATGTTGCGAATGCAGAAATCATGACGTTTGAAGACCAGAAGGCATTAGTCGTCGAACGCTTTGACAGGGTATTGTCCAATGACAGGACATGGCTAACGCGAAAACCGATAGAAGATATGTGCCAGGCCAATGGGGTATCACCCGGCCTCAAGTATGAATCGGATGGCGGTCCGGGAATTCACAACATCATGGAACTGTTGCAGTCATCCATCGATCCGGAAGAAGACAGGAAACATTTCATGAAGAGTATCTTCCTCTTCTGGTTACTCGGTGCGATCGATGGCCATGCGAAGAACTTCAGTATATTTTTACACAGTGGCGGTCGATTCAGGCTCACCCCTTTATATGATGTGCTGTCCGCATACCCGATGGAACAAAAACGACAAATAGAATACAGGAAGCTGAGGATGGCGATGGCTGTGCGCGGAAAAAACACACACTATGCCTTGCATGAGATCATGCCTCGCCATTGGTATGAAGAAGCCAAAAAGGTTTCGTTTCCCGAGACGCAGATGAAACAAGTTATCGAAGATACCCTGGGGCAGTTGCATACAGTTTTCGAGAAGGTTGCTTCCAGCTTAACTGAGGATTATCCCGATCATATTGCCAGCCCCATTTTCGAGGGTATGCAGAAACTGACTTCGAAATTTGATTAAACCAAAAAATTTCACCGCAGAGACGCGGAGGACGCTGAGAAAATCCCGGGATGGTTTACAACACCTGCCGTGTTGTAAACAAAAAACCTCTGCGAACTCCGCGCCTCTGCGGTGAACGCTTTGTTTCTTATCCCTTCATAGAGTCAAAGAACTCATCATTGGTCTTGGTCTGCTGCATCTTGCTCATCAGGAATTCGATGGCACCGATCTCATCCATAGGTTGTAACAACTTACGCAGGATCCACATCTTCTGCAGTTCATCCGGTTTGGTCAGCAGTTCCTCACGGCGGGTGCCGGAACGGTTGATGTTGATGGCCGGGAAGATACGTTTCTCTGTGATCTTGCGATCCAGATGCACTTCCATATTACCGGTGCCTTTGAATTCTTCGTAGATGACTTCATCCATCTTGGAGCCGGTATCGACCAGAGCGGTGGCGATGATGGTGATGCTGCCACCTTCTTCGATGTTACGCGCTGCGCCGAAGAAACGTTTCGGTCTGTGCAGGGCATGCGCATCGACACCACCGGTCAACACTTTGCCGGATGACGGGATGACGGTGTTATATGCACGTGCCAGACGGGTGATCGAATCGAGCAGGATGACGACATCTTTTCTGTGTTCGGCCAGACGTTTGGCCTTTTCGATGACCATCTCCGCGACCTGCACGTGACGGCTGGCGGGTTCATCGAAGGTACTGGAGACCACTTCACCGCGGACGGTACGTTGCATCTCGGTGACTTCTTCCGGACGTTCATCGATCAGCAGAACGATGAGATAACAATCAGGATGATTGGCTGCGATAGACTGTGCGATGTTACTCAGCAACATGGTCTTACCGGCTTTGGGTGGTGATACCAGCAGTCCACGCTGCCCCTTGCCGAAAGGTGCGACCATATCGATGATGCGCGCCGTGATGTCTTCGGTACTGCCGTTGCCACGCTCCATGATCATGCGTTCATCAGGATGCAGCGGTGTCAGATTTTCGAATGCGACTTTGTTACGCGCATTTTCCGGTGAATCGAAGTTGATGGTATCGACCTTGAGCAGTGCAAAATAACGTTCGCTGTCTTTGGGTGGTCGGATCTTGCCGGAGATGGTGTCACCGGTGCGCATGTTGAATCGGCGTATCTGGCTGGGTGAGACATAGATATCATCCGGTCCTGCCAGATAGGAACTGTCCGCCGCTCTCAGAAATCCGAAGCCATCCTGCAAGATTTCCAGTACACCGTCTCCGAAGATATCTTCGCCCTTCTTGGCGTGGGCTTTGAGGATGGAGAAGATGATGTCCTGTTTTTTCGCTCGGGCGACATTATCCAGTTTCATGCTGGCAGCCAGCTCGACGAGATCAGGGACGGATTTTAATTTGAGTTCGGTAAGATTCATAAGTGGATTTCTTGTAGATTATTGTAGGTTTCAAGGGGTGGATTGAGGTAGTAAGGATGCGAACAAGCCATGACGGCTCATCCGCACGCTCTAAAACAGGTGAGATGATGAATGCAGACAACACCTCATGTCAGGCAGTCTGCGGGCAGTCTCATCTCAGATATTACTGTCGATGAATGCGGTCAGCTGCGACTTGGATAATGCACCCACTTTGGTCGCTTCGACTTCACCATCTTTAAAAAGGATCAGGGTCGGAATACCACGAATACCAAATTTCGGCGGGGTATTCGGATTCTCATCGATATTCAACTTGGCAATCTTCAGCTTGCCATCATATTCAGTGACCACTTCTTCCAGGATGGGAGCGATCATCTTGCAGGGACCACACCATTCAGCCCAGTAATCAACTAGCACAGGGATATCTGATTTCAAAACATCCTGATCGAAACTGTCATCAGTCACATAAACAATCTGGTTACTCACCTTATTTACTGCTCCGGAAATTTAAATTATTGGAAAAAAAGAATGCACAACGCATACAGAATTTATTTTAGATAGAAAGTTTGAATACTGGATATTGTGCTGTTGGAAGTGTTGCTTGCCGTGAATACGGAACCTTATGTGACGTATATTAGACTATTTTCCAGCTTTGTACACCCCTGAATGCATCTTAAGCGCCGGTTTTAGGTTAAGCTACGCACCCATGAGTGAACACCATCTAACAG
>WFUQ01000148.1 GCA_015484935.1 Gammaproteobacteria bacterium | reverse complement strand
GCCTGCTGTGCTTTTAACTCTGCCTGTTTCTGTCGCTGTTTTAACTTCTCTACTTCCAGTGCCGACACCTTCTCACGCTCTGCCTTGTTCTGTTCACTCTTTTCTATCTGCTGCGCCTTTAACTCTACCGATTTCAGTTGCTGTTTTAATTTTCCCACTTCCGGTACCGGTGTCTTCTCGCGTACCGTCTTGTCCTGTTCACTTGTTTCTATCAACTGCTCCTGCTGATCGATTTTTTTCTGCTGTTCCAGACGCGCCTGTTCTGCCTGCTGTGCTTTTAACTCTGCCTGTTTCTGTCGCTGTTTTAACTTCTCTACTTCCAGTGCCGACACCTTCTCACGCTCTGCCTTGTCCTGTTCGATCTTTTTTATCTTCTGCTCCAGCTGTCTGGTCTGCTGCGACTTGTTCTGAATCTCGGTCTCCAGCCTGGCAGTCTCACGCTGGTCTTTTTCACCCGGCATGAACAACAGCAATGCCACTATCCCGATCAACACAGCTAGAGCCGCCACCCATTTAAGGTTCAGTCCGTCCGAATGTTCCGGTTGATACTCTATTATCTCGACTTCATTGATGACAGACTTCGAAGGTGTCGGTTCGGCAGTTCCGTCTATCGTAGCTACAGGTGCCGGATCACTTTCAGTTTGCGTTGATCCGTCATCTTCATCAGATGCTGCTACTGGATGATTCTGCAGCGTTTTTTTTTCAGCCTGTTGATGTTCTACTGCTGGTTCAGATACGGGTTCCGAGCTGACATCTGTCGCGGGCTTCAGCCCTTCGGTGCCACCTTGTGGTGCTATCCAGGGAAACTCTATCTCGTCGAGACTCTTGTCGACTTCCGGTTCCTGCTGTGGCGCTTCGGGAACCTGTTTGAAGATCGGTACCACACTGTCTTTCATGCGCTCACGTACCATCTCATCGACCAGATCGGTATCGATCAACGTGATCTGATCGGCAAAACCGTAAACCATCGCGGTATCACAGATCAGGTTGATCAGCCGCGGAATGCCACTGTTGTATTCGAATACCCGCTCACAGGCCTGCGGTGTGAACACATCATTCTGCGCACCCGCTACCACCAGACGATGCTGGATATAATGCGTAGTCTCTTCGAGGTTGAGGGTATCGAGGTGATAATCGACACTGATGCGCTGTGCGAACTGTGTCAGCTCAGGCTTGCGCAGGGTGTCTTTCAGACCCGGCTGGCCAGCGAGGATGATCTGTAGCAGCTGGTCTTTCTCGGAGTTCACATTGGACAACATGCGTAACTCCTCCAGCTTCTCGACGGTCATGTTCTGGGCTTCATCGACGATCAACAAGGTGGTCTTGTTGTTGGCGTACTGCTCCATCATGAAATCGATGAACTTCTGGTTTTTTTCCACCTGATTGAGATCAGGCTCATGGATACAATATGCCGATAACACCCAGTCCAGCAGATCGCCGAATGATTTATGGGTATTGGTTATCATGCCGACGGTGGTCGACTCTTCGACATTCTCCAGCAGCTTGCGCAACAGCGTGGTCTTGCCAGCACCGGGATCACCGGTGACGACACAGAATGCCGAGTTATTGACCAGCGCATACTCCAGCAATGTCAGTGCAGTTCGATGCTGCTTGCTGAGATACAGAAACCCCGGGTCGGGTAACATGGAAAAAGGTTTATCCTTCAACCCGTAGAATGATTCATACATAGAAAATACACTGCCTCAGACGGATATCACTACCCTCATCATGTGGTCATATCAGTTTTGACCGACTGGTCAAATGTAATATAAACGTAATAAATATAATCATATAATAGACGCTGACACCTGATATTGTATGCTCAATCTGCTGCTGGTCCGAAAAAACCTGAAAATCATATGATATTGTAGCCATTTTTCGCAAAATCGCCTGAAAACCACTATGACTGAACCCAACGAATCTGATTCTGACTCCATCGAAGAACTGGTACTGAAAGAGAGTATCGTCAGTGCTGCCGGACTCAAGAGCGATCAGGTGCAGATCGGCATCAAGGGCGATCCATCGATGCGCGAGTCCGCTGCATTTCGACAACGCTACACCAGTAAAGTTGATGAGATATTCAACGATCTGGAGCCGCATCTGGAAGAGCTGATGCTCAACCGTGGCATCTACCGCCTGTTCGTGGGTTTCAACAGCGGCGAGGTCAGAACCAATTCCATCTTCGACCCCTTGCGACAAGAGATACATGATGCATCGAAATTGTGTGATGAGGACTACATCATCAGGCAATTTCCGCAGATCGACTACGCCGAGAAGATCAGCCTGATGAAACTGCTGTACAGCACCTTGCGAGAATCCACGCAATACAAACAGATGCCGACCTACTGGCAGAACATCCTGAATCGCCGCTCGGACAAATGGCAACCACTGGAACCGGATAATATTCCCACCATCCTGTCGACGGTGAAAACCTTACGCGAGATAAACGAATACTATCTGAGGAATATCACTATCTGTATCGTACAGGGAATCGTGCGCATGCAGTTCAACTGCGATGGCACGCAGATCATCGATGCGCATAATTTTCAGCGGTTCCTGGATGAGAACCTGCCCTGACGGACTACATACTATTCGATACTGAACTCTACCCACTCACTCTGTGAGCCAGCATTGAAGTCGCCGAGTTTCATATCACCATCGACATCACGCGCATGCACCTTCCATGCATACAAGCCACCCGGTTCGAGTAGACCCGGTTTCAGCTCGATGAGATTTTCTCTGATCAGTTTTGAAGAGAAGATAAGTTTTTCGTCGTTCCATATATCGCGGATAAATACCTGATAGTAACCCGCGCCCGGTAACGCTGCCCATTCCAGTCTGACCGGAACGGTTGCCATCTCTGCGCCGTCAGCCGGTTTATGTGATGACACGCGACCGATCAATTCATGCTGCACATAATCACGCGCCTTGAAACTCTCGCCATTCTTCAATCTGACGGTCGCCTGGTACCAGCCATCTGATGCATCTCCGGGGATGGGCGTATGTGTGAGGAACACTCTTTTTTCCGGTTTGTTTTTTCTGTCCAGTGTTCGGTATTTCTTCAGGTTCAGATAGGTGACCAGGTTTCCTTCTGCATCATCGACACGTACAG
>WFUQ01000147.1 GCA_015484935.1 Gammaproteobacteria bacterium | reverse complement strand
GTTCATACTCACGCACCAACCCGTTGGTGTCGGTGGACAGTACCCTTCGTGACCGCTCGACCGAATCGATGCTTAACACCGATGCAGCGATGTTTCTGTCTCCCGCCTGCTCGATCGCATTCAGTTCAAATAGTGCCAGCAGTTCCTGTCGTAACACCTTGTCTTTATCCGACACGATGTACACCGGCACCAGACTGGATGCCAGCGCCAGTTCACCACGCAGATGGAAGCCGCAGGCGGTGACAGACAGCATCAACAGACCGATAGAAAGGGAGCGGATTGCACGCATGGATAGCAAGATATCAGTTCGCGACGATGTTGACCAGCCTGCCCGGTACGACGATGACCTTACGCACTGTCTTGTCGGCGATATTGTTCTGTACCTTGTCATCTGCCATGGCAGCTTCCTCGATAGCGGCTTTATCCGCATCTGCCGGAACCATGATCTTTGCCCGCAGTTTGCCGTTCACCTGCACTACCAGCTCCAGTTCGGAACGCACCAGAGCCGATTCATCATAGTCAGGCCAACCGGCTTCTGCGATCAGCCCCTCGTGCCCCAACTCCTGCCACAGTTGTTGCGTGATATGTGGCGCGATAGGTGTCAGCATCAGTATGATCAGATCGATCGCCTCGCGCATGACAGCATTGTTCTGCGCATCCGTCATGTCAAATTTAGCCAACTCGTTCATCAGCTCCATGACAGCTGCGATAGCGGTATTGAATGTATATCGACGACCGATATCATCACTGACTTTCTTCAATGTCTCATGTGTCTTCAGCCGGATCGCTTTCTGCTCGGTGCTGAGTGCATCGACATCCAGTTCAGCAGCATCATGCGCCAGGTGATCCGCAACCAGTTTCCACAATCGCTTAAGGAAACGTGAGGCACCATCGACACCACTATCTGCCCATTCCAGCGACTGATCCGGTGGCGCAGCGAACATGGTGAACAGACGGACCGTATCTGCACCGTACTGGTCGATCAAGCCCTGCGGATCGACAGTGTTGCCTTTGGACTTGGACATCTTGCTGCCGTCTTTCAACACCATGCCCTGTGTCAGCAGGCGTTCGAACGGTTCATCGTTATCGACCAGTCCTTCGTCACGCATCAGCTTGTGGAAGAAGCGCGCGTACAGCAGATGCAATACCGCATGTTCGATACCACCGACATATTGATCGACCGGTGTCCAGTATTTCGCACGATCATCCAGCATACTTGTGGCATCCGGACAGGTGTAACGCGCGTAATACCATGAAGATTCGAAGAAAGTATCGAATGTATCGGTCTCGCGTTCGGCCTCGCCACCACAGCTCGGGCAGGTAGTCTGGTAGAACTCGGGCATCTGTTTGATAGGTGAACCGACTGTTTCAGCAAAGGCGACATCTTCGGGTAACACCACGGGTAGCTGCTCTTCCGGTACCGGCACCGCACCGCAGCTTTCGCAGTTGATCACCGGGATGGGTGTGCCCCAGTAACGCTGACGGGAGACACCCCAGTCACGCAAACGGAAATTGACCTGTTTCTCACCCTTGCCTGCACTGCAGAGTCGGTCGGCGATTGCCTCGAAAGCCTGCTGCGAAGTCAGGCCATCGAACTCGCCCGAGTTTTTCAACACCCCTTTCTCAACGTAGGCCGCTTCATCGATCGATGCTTCGGAACCGTCCTGCGGGTAGATCACCTGCTTGATAGGCAGACCATATTTTTTGGCGAATTCGAAATCACGCTGGTCATGTCCGGGTACCGACATCACCGCACCAGAGCCGTATTCGATCAACACGAAGTTGGCTGCCCACACCGGTACCTGCTCGCCTGTGATGGGGTGAGTGGCTTTAAAGCCAGTATCCATGCCGAGTTTTTCCATGGTAGCCATATCCGCTTCGGCGACACCACTGGTCTTGCAACTGTCGATGAAAGCGGCAAGTTCGGCATTGCTCTCAGCGGCTTTCAGTGCCAGCGGATGCTGGGTCGCGACGGCGACATAGGTGACACCCATCAGGGTATCAGGACGTGTGGTATAGACCGTCAGCGGGGCATCTTCGGCAACAGCGAACTGCAGCTCGACCCCTTCGGAACGTCCTATCCAGTTGCGCTGCATGGTACGGACCTGCTCGGGCCAGTGCTCCAGCTTGTCGATATCTGCCAGCAGCTCTTCGGCATAATCACTTATCTTCATGAACCACTGTGCGATCTCACGACGCTCGACCGGGGTATCACAACGCCAGCAGCAACCATCGATGACCTGTTCGTTCGCCAACACTGTGGCATCATGCGGGCACCAGTTCACCGCCGCCGTCTTCTTGTACGCCATGCCTTTTTTCAGCAGACGGGTGAACAGCCATTGCTCCCAGCGATAGTATTCGGGCTGACAGGTCGCCAGTTCACGGTCCCAGTCATAGGCGAAGCCCAGTCGCTTGAGCTGGTCTCGCATGTAATCGATATTTTCATAGGTCCATTTCGCCGGCGCGACTTTATTCTTCATCGCGGCATTCTCGGCTGGCAAGCCGAAAGCATCCCAGCCCATCGGTTGTAACACATTCTTGCCCTGCATACGCTGATAGCGCGATATCACATCACCGATGGTATAGTTACGCACATGCCCCATATGCAGACGACCGCTGGGGTATGGGAACATGGAGAGACAATAAAATTTTTCTTTATCCGGGTCTTCTACTGCACGGAAAGTGGCCTGTTCAAGCCATTGTTTCTGTACTTCCGATTCGATGGAATCAGGCGTATATTCTTGTTGCATAATGTGTTTATACAGCTCGTCGGATAGCTCGGCAGCAGAATACCTTCTGAGCTATAAATTGTTGGAAAACTTGATCTGGTACATTGACCAGGCGAGTACGAAGGATACACTACAGATAACCGCAAATAAACTGTTCTCCAGCTGCTGAGGAGCAATAATACGTGACAGATCAAGACCCGGACAATCGACTGGTTAGAGCCTACAACGAGATGATGCAGGGCATCCGTGAAGCGTTCGACACCGCTGATACTGAGACCAGCGACATCTCGCTGACACAAGCACTACAACATGCCCGTGACAGGGTGGTCGAGATCGGCGAACTGACCGTCGAAGAGAGTGAGCAGATCAGCAGCTTCATCAAGCGCGATATCAACGATGCCGCAGAATATCTGATGGAAGCCAGTGCCGAGTTCAGTGAATGGCTGATGCTGGATATCGAAGTAGTCGAACGCAAGATCGTCGACCTGTTCCTGTCAGTCGCCGACAAGACCAAGCTCGAGCTGGATCATCTGCAACAGACCAACCGGGCACAATCCGTGTACTTTTCCGGCGAGGTTACCGGCCCGGGAACACTGGAATGTATCAACTGCGGTGCTCATGCCGCCTACACCACGACCAGCACGATACACCGCTGCCAGGAGTGTAACGGTACCGAATTCAAACGCGCGGTGGTGAAGCGGTTACCTGAGTGATTTTGTATAACGATATCAGAATCTGAACTACTTATCTCGACCTTCCCGAATCTGATTCAAAATAGATGATAGCGGTCCACCAAGCATCTTCTCAGTACCGTAGTATGACAAGTGGTCATTATCTCGGTAGTACGAACCATCTGAATCACCGATTCTGGTCCCACCTCTCTCGTCAAGAAAGACTGATGAGGTATCTACAAACCGGGCCAGATTAGAAAAAGATTTCAATATATCATTAGAATACTGTTGTACAGATTCATATTCTGATTTCGAGTCACCCGTCGGAACCGGTTTCCCTAAAAGTTTTGCTTCCCAGAGCCGCTTGGTCGGATCAAAATGCTGCTGTGGAACCTGGTTTAATAGCCAGACTGTACATCCCAGCTTCTGCAACAGTACCAGCGTTTCCCTCAACTTCTGTATTGCCCGATTCCCTTGCTCTGTACCAGCAGTGTCGGGACGAAAAGTATTCGACCATCTGGAAACAAATAATATATTTTTTATACCCTGGCTCCTGATGTACTCAAAAACCAGATCATTCCACTGATTTTTATCACTGGTCGTATTCATACCTAGAAATGGAACGGTCGCATGCCTTGCTGCTACAGTACCCGATACATTTAATTCAGAACTGAGTGTATCAAGATACGTACTGACAGCCAGACCGTGACTGTCCCCCCAAAGGAGAAAATCGGTTGCACCTGACACAACAACACCTATTTTTGGAAACTGACCATTGAGTAGCTGTTCAGTTTTCCGGTTGAATTTAGCCATAGGGTTTTTTGTAAGTCTTTCATCATAGACCAATGCATCTTCACTGAATCTGAATTTCGCACCATCCGTATAGCGCAGACCAACCGCAACCACCAAAATAAATATACTGGCAACACTCGCTCCGACGAAGGTGCGCTTGGATGAAATAATGCTCCCTCTTTGACGAAAAGGAATTTCGACAAATTTCCATGAAATAACTGCCAGCAAAAAACTCCCTGCGACGCAAACCATCGCTACTGTATAAGAAAGCTCATTACCCAACCAATAACGTGTAAAAGCAAAAACAGGCCAATGCCACAAGTAGAATGAGTACGACACAAGGCCCACAAAAACCACCCATCGAAGCGACAATAATCTTCCGACAACTGTCTCATGAGTTGAATTCGAATAGATAATTAATGCCGCGCCCAAACATGGCAAAAGCGCCGAGATGCCGGGGAATGTTGTCTGCTCATCAAAAACCAGACCTGCCCACAGAATACAGCCGGCACCTGACAATGCCTGTATATTAGCCAATAATCGTCCCGTCACGCCCTGTTGAAACTGCGGCAAAAACCACAAAAGCCCACCTAAAAGAAGCTCCCATGCTCTAAATGGCAAAAGATAGAATGCGGCTGATGAGTATTCAAACACAGTCCATTCACTTGCAATCAATGAAACGACAGCCAGTGTTGACAATATGATGAAGACAGTACGTGTCGTATAACAACTGAGGAACACCAGCAATAACGGGTAACCAAGATAGAATTGTTCTTCAACAGCTAACGACCAGGTATGCAGTAATGGCAGTGTTTCAGAATGCGGGTGAAAATATCCTATGCTCTTCATAAAATATACATTGGAGAGCATCAGCTGCTGTGCGATCGTACTTGTCGCCAGATTCCTGAAATCACTTGGCAACAGCAAGATCGAACCCAGCACTATCGTGACAGAAACAACAAACACAGATGCAGGAAGTATCCTTCGTATACGTCTTACCCAGAAATGCAACAGACTAAAGCTGTCATTCTGGATCTGCTTCATTATCAGACCGGAGATGAGATATCCGGAAATCACAAAGAACACATCGACCCCGACAAAACCACCGGAGACTCCCAGTCCCGCATGGAACACAACAACCAGGCCAACTGCTATCGCTCGAAGTCCATCGATATCAGCGCGGTAGCTATATTTAATCGGCATTTTCATCAAAAAATCACACCATTACCCCCGCACGCTCCACACTGCCAAGCCGGATCTAATTACACGTATCCGACCACATCACAAACTATCGATCCGGTGAATACTTGCTATACAAAGAATTATAACGAACAGAACATCTCAACTATTCGGATCCTCGTTCAACAAAAAATCGTCTACCATGGATTATAGCGAAACAGATTGACACCAATGCAAATATCAAAAACAGATAGTCTCCCCAGATGACATAAGGCGTCGCACCGGTACTTGGATACACCGTCTGATTCAATACCCCTGTTTCGAATTGCGGCAAACTTGCAACCACACTGCCATCCGCGTCGATCACCGATGTCACGCCGGTATTGGTCACACGCAGCATGGTACGACCGGCTTCGAGGGCACGCATGCGCGCGATCGCATGGTGTTGCATGGGCTCATGAGAACCATCGAACCAGGCATCGTTGCTGACATTGACCAGCAATGTTGCCTCGGGCAGGTCACGTATCACATCTCGCGCGAAAGCATCTTCGAAACAGATACTCACACCCAGGGGCTGCCCTGCTGCTCGCAATAACGCCTGCTGTTCTTCACCATGCTGGATATCTGACATGGGTATCTTTATCCACTGGTTGAAGAAACCGATCAGCGAGCGGAGCGGTATATATTCTCCCAGCGGTACCAGATGCCGCTTCCTGTATGCAGCTCCGTCCATGTTCACCAGACTGTTGTAATATCCGGGTCGATCCGGTCTCTTGACAAAGATACCGAGCAACAGATCCGAACCCTGCTGTTTCATATCCTGTTTCACCCGATCGAGATAATCGGGTAACAGATGCCGATAACCCGGCACAGCGGTCTCAGGCCAGATGATGAGATCAGCGTCCTGCTGTGCAACACTCAGTTCGTGATAGCGCTGCAATGTAGTGTGTTTCATCGAACGCTTCCATTTCAGATGTTGTGGCACATTACCTTGAACCAGACTGACTTTGACAGGCTGATCCAGTCGCTCTGTCCATTCGATCTGTTTCAGAATCCAGCCACTGCCAACCAGCAATAGTAGCAATACCAGCATCGCGCCCCGTGATAGTTTATTCAGGATAATAGCGAGTAAAGCGCCGACACTCATCAACATGAACACGCCGACTGCATGGTTTCCCAGCAGTGGCGCGAAACCGGCCCAGGGCGTATCGATCAATGCGTATCCCGGTTGCATCCAGGCAAAACCGGTCATCACGATCCCCTGCAACCATTCTGCCACGCCCCATGCAAGTGGCAGCAGCAACACCAGTTGCCATCGCATGCTGACATGCGAACAGTAACGTCTGATCAGATAAGCCAATATCGCCGGATAGAGTGAAAGATATGCCGCCAGCAGCAGGATGATGAGCGCTGCGAGCAAGGGCGGCGCACTGCCATGATAGTGCAGACTGAAATAGATCCAGCTCACACCGGCGCACTGCAACCCCATGCTGAAGAACCAGCCGTTGAACAACGCCTGCTTCGCGGTCGAATGCGCCCACGAATATAACAGCAGTGCGAAGGAGACGAACAATATCGGCACGATATTGAAAGGCTGGAACGCCAGTGTCGAAACCGCACCTGCCAGGATCAACAACAGGAAATGGAAGCGCTTGTCCGGGCTGAGTACCTGCTTCACTCTTACTACCTGCTTTGTCCTGTCGGATTCTTCTCAGACAGCATCTTGCATCTGTTCAGAATCTTCCAGCACTGTCACCTGAAGGTTGTTTATCCTTCTCGAACTGGAGCTGATGATCTTGAACATGTATTTGCCCAACTCTACTTCTTCGCCACGTTCCGGCAGATGACCCAGCTCTTTCGTAACCAGACCTGCGATAGTATCGAACTTGTCGTTACTGAATCGGGCACCGAAGAACTGATTGAATTCGGTTATCGGTGTGGCACCACGCACAGTATAACGACGGTAACCGTGTCGACGTATATTGGTGATATCTGCCGCATCATGTTCATCATCGATCTCACCGACGATCTGCTCCAGCACATCTTCGATCGTGACCAGACCTGCAACACCGCTGTACTCGTCTATCACGATAGCCATATGATTACGGCTGGTGCGAAAATCTTTCAGCAATACATTCAGCCGTTTACTTTCAGGCACGAATACCGCGGTGCGTAATATATCTTTCAACACGAAATCTTTACGACTCTGTTCGTCACTGTAATGCGACAGGTCTTTCGCCAGCAGGATACCGACGATCTCGTCAAGACTTTCGTCGATGACCGGAAAACGGGAGTGACCGGAATTTGCCACGATGGGCAACATGTCATCCACCCCCATGTCTTCCTGCACGATAACCATCTGCGAGCGCGGGATCATGATGTCGCGTACCCGCATCTCAGCGACCTGGAACACACCTTCGATCATCGCCAGCGCATCCATATCGATGACACCTTCTTTCTGCGCTTCGCGCAAAGTTGCCAGCAAAGCCGAACGATCCATCTTTTTGGCTTTAAACAATCTGGACAGAAAAGGAAAATAGTTCAGTATAGACATGGTTCAATAAGGGTTCTCGAATCCGAGTTGTTGTAATAATCGTATCTCCAGCGTTTCCATATCATGTGCATCCGCCTCATCGACATGATCGTAACCCTGTAGATGCAACATGCCGTGGATCAACATGTGCGCCCAATGTGCATCTGCTGTCTTGCCCTGTTGTTCCGCTTCCTCTGCGATAACCTCTGCACACACAGCGATATCACCCAGCAGACATATAGCCATCTCAGCCTGTAATTCTTCCGGCATCGACATCGGAAACGACAGCACATTGGTGGCGCTGTCTTTTTTCCGGTAATCGTTATTCAGTTGACGTATCTCGTCACGCGAGACGATACGCAGGCTGGCGACACCATCGACAGTGTCTGCACACGCCGATTGCATCCAGGCCTGACAGTCCTGCTCAGCGGGTACGTACACGTCCTCTGCCAGATCATCCGAGCGTGTCAGTTCGAGTTTAACGGGCACGTTGATTTTTTTCGTCCTTTTCGTAAGCCTTCACAATCTTCTTCACCAGGGGATGACGCACCACATCATTGGCGCTGAAGCGGGTGATGCCGACACCATCTATCTTTTCCAGCAGAACCATCGCATGGCGCAGACCGGAAAGTTTGTCATGCGGCAGATCCACCTGTGTAATATCGCCGGTGACCACCGCCTTCGAACCAAAACCGATACGGGTCAAAAACATCTTCATCTGATCGATTGTCGTGTTCTGCGCTTCATCGAGGATGATGAACGCATCGTTGAGTGTGCGTCCACGCATATAAGCCAATGGTGCGATTTCGATGATGTTACGTTCCAGTAATTTCTCGACACGTGACACTCCCAGCATCTCGTAGAGCGCGTCATACATGGGGCGTAGATACGGGTCGATCTTCTGTGCCAGATCACCCGGTAAAAAACCGAGTCGTTCACCGGCCTCGACCGCTGGCCTGACCAGCAGCACGCGTTCGACTTCATCGTTCTCCAGTGCATTGACTGCGCAGGCGACCGCGAGATAGGTCTTGCCGGTACCGGCCGGGCCGATCCCCAGACACAGATCATTGGTCTGTATCTGTTTCAGATACTGTGTCTGATTGTCGCCACGACCCCGGATCAGACCTTTGCGGGTTTTGACGCTCCACCGACTATTGCCGATACGAGTAACGTTTTCCATCGGTGCTACCTCCTCATTCTGTGCGGAGGAATGTTTTTTATCATCCTGTTCGGTGACACTTTCAGAAAATCCGGATTCGGTCAGTGACAACTGTACATCGGATGGTGTCAATATTTCATGCTGTGTCAGTTCGTACAGATGCTGTATCACCTGCATGGCTTTGTGCACATCATTATCTGCACCGGTGACATGAAAATGATTACTGCGGCAGTTGATACTGACATGGAAGTAATCTTCCAGCTGTTTCAGGTGTTCGTTAAACTGACCGCAGATATTCGCCAACCGGGAATTATCGGCAGGGGTCAGATCGAAATGCAGACTATCGGATTGTGTTTGACCGGGCATCAGATGAGATCAGGAAACCTGACGATTTTCGGCAACGATGGTCTCTGTGACCGGGTCGTTACTGACCAGTTCACCAGATAAGGAATTCGGTCTCGCTTCGGTTATCAATACATCGACAAACTCACCGATGAGACTATGTGGCCCGTCGAAATTGACCACCCGGTTATTTTCGGTACGGCCGGATATCTGAGCCTCGTCTTTTCTGGAGACACGATCGACCAGCACACGTTGTACCGTGCCGACCATCTGCTGGCTGTACATGGCCGCGTTACTGCTTATCACATCCTGCAATATAGCCAGACGATGTTTCTTGATGAGGTCGGTAGTCTGATCGAACATATCTGCCGCGGGTGTTCCCGGGCGGGCACTGTAGATAAAACTGAAGGAATGGTCGAACTGTATGTCTTCGATCAGCTGCATGGTCTGCGCGAAGTCATCATCCGTCTCACCGGGAAAACCGATGATGAAATCCGAGGAGATGGCGATGTCAGGCCGGACTTCACGCAAGCGGCGGATCTTGTCACGATACTCCTCAGCCGTATGTCCACGCTTCATCGCAGCCAGTATCGTATCAGAACCGGACTGTACCGGCAGGTGCAGAAAGCTCACCAGTTCCGGTACCTGCCCGTAGGCTTCTATCAGGCTGTCGGAAAATTCGACCGGATGGGAAGTGGTGAAGCGGATACGGTCGATACCATCGATAGCTGCGACATAATGGATGAGTAGTGCCAGATCGGCAACATCCCCATCGTGCATCTCGCCACGATAAGCATTCACATTCTGCCCCAACAGATTGACCTCACGTACTCCCTGCTTCGCCAGACCATCGACTTCTGCCAGCACGTCATCGAAAGGACGACTGACTTCTTCACCGCGGGTATAGGGCACGACACAGAAGGTACAGTATTTACTGCAACCTTCCATGATGGAAACAAATGCAGTCGGACCATCCGCCCTGGGCTGCGGCAGGCAGTCAAATTTTTCTATCTCGGGGAAACTGATATCCACCACCGAATGTTTGGCCTGACCTTCCTGTCCACTCGCTGTATTCAGCATATCCGGCAATCGGTGGATAGTCTGCGGACCGAACACCATATCGACATAAGGCGCACGTTGCTGGATGGCAGCCCCTTCCTGTGAAGCGACGCAGCCACCGACGCCGATGACCAGATCCGGCTTGTCCTGTTTCCAGTTCTTCCAGCGTCCCAGTTGCGAGAATACTTTCTCCTGTGCTTTTTCCCGAATCGAACAAGTATTCAGCAGCAGCACATCGGCTTCTTCTGGCGTATCGGTCAATTCAAGATCGTGGGATTGGGCGAGGACGTCGGAGATTCGGGAGGAATCGTATTCATTCATCTGACAACCAAATGTCTTGATGTACAGCTTGCGGGTCATATTGTCCGGAAGGAGTGGCACATGGGGCTAGATTAGCACGAATACAGTACAGATTTAACCGGATAGACCGAGCTTAACCAGAACACAGAAGTAACATATTATCCGCAAATGAACGCAAATAGAGGCAAATTAAAAACAATTCACCTATTTAAAACTCAGCATAAAAAAGTATCCTGCTTTGATTAGCGCTTTTTGCGTTCATTTGCGGACAAAAAACCAGGCTGCAGGCTACTCCACCGTTACGGATTTGGCCAGATTACGCGGCTGATCCACATCCGTCCCCTTGCGCACGGCGACAAAATACGAGAACAGTTGCAACGGCACCGAATAGATGATGGGTGCCAGCTCGGCGGTCACGGATGGCAAGGTGATGACATGGCATTTGTCACCCAGTTCAGTCATGTCCAGGGTCTCATCAGCGAACAGATACACTTCGCCACCACGTGCCAGTATCTCCTGGATATTGGATTTCACTTTTTCCTGGTGACCATCTTTACAGGCGATCGCCACTGTCGGCAGGTCATCATCGATCAGCGCGATCGGACCATGCTTGAGTTCGCCAGCCGGGTATGCATCAGCATGGATGTAAGAGATCTCTTTTAACTTGAGCGCACCTTCCAGTGCGATGGGGAATAAGGTCCCGCGACCGATGAAGATAGCATTGGTCACATCGGTAAACGCGTCCGCCCACGCTTCTATCT
>WFUQ01000146.1 GCA_015484935.1 Gammaproteobacteria bacterium | reverse complement strand
TTCCAGCTCTTCCGGTTTGTAGGCAGACTTGATGCCGGCGAACACGTTCTTGTTCATGCCGCCGAGGTCGAGGGTGAGTTGCAGTAATTTATCTGCGCCTTCGACGTGTTCGGCTTTGACGATCTTCGCGATGCGCAGATCGATCTTGGCGAAGTCATCGAACTGGATCTCTTCGGCGATGGGGTCATCAGCCAGTGGACCGGAGGCCGGTACCTCAGCGGTCTGTAGATTTTCTTTCGATGCTTCAGTCATGGCATCTATGCTCTCTTTTTCGATACGGGTCATCAGTGGTTTGAATTTAGTGATGCTGTGGTTCAACAACGGGGTAGCCAGTGCATCCCACAACAGGGTGGTGTTCAAAAAGGCTTCCGATTTTTCTGCGGTGGCGGGCAGGATGGGTTTCAGATAAGTCATCAGTACACGGAACATATTGATGCCCTGTGTACAGATCGCCTGTACCTCATCCTGTTTGCCGTCCTCTTTTGCCAACACCCAGGGTTTGTTATCGTCGATGTAGACATTGGCTTTGTCAGCCAGTGCCATGATCTCGCGCACGGCCTTGTTGTATTCACGCGCTTCGAAATGGTTTGCGATAGCATCGCCACCACTGACCAACTCGTCGTAAAGGTTGGCATCCGGCAGTTCGGCTGACAGGGTATTGTCGAATTTTTTATTGATGAAACCGGCACAGCGGCTGGCGATGTTGACGACCTTGCCGACCAGATCCGAATTCACGCGTTGCATGAAGTCTTCCAGATTCAGGTCGATGTCATCGACACCGGATGACAGTTTGGCTGCGTAGTAATAACGCAGGTATTCCGGTTGTAACTGTTGCAGATAGGTACGTGCCTTGATGAAGGTGCCACGGGATTTCGACATCTTCTGACCATTCACCGTGAGGAAGCCATGACAGTAGACGGCGGTCGGCATGCGGTAACCTGCGCCGTTCAATACCGCCGGCCAGAACAGGGTATGGAAGCGGGCGATGTCTTTACCGATGAAGTGGTACAACTCCTTGTCACTACCGGCATGCCACCAGGCATCGAAATCGAGCTGGTTTTTATCGCAGTAGTTTTTGAAGCTCGCCATGTAACCCATGGGAGCGTCCATCCATACATAGAAGTATTTGCCGGGCGCGTCTGGAATCTCGAAACCCCAGTAAGGTGCGTTGCGCGAGATATCCCAGTCTTTCAGACCTTCTTCGAACCACTCGTCCAGTTTGTTGGCAACTTCTGTCTGCACATGACCTTCATGCATCCAGTTTTTCAGTAAGTCGGTGAAATCGCCCAGCTTGAAAAAATACTGCTCCGAATCTTTTTCGACAGGCGTAGCACCGCTGACTGCCGAGACCGGATCTTTCAGCTCGGTCGGGTCGTAGGTCGCACCACAGCTTTCACAGTTGTCGCCGTACTGGTCATCGGTGCCGCATTTCGGGCAGGTACCTTTGATGAAACGATCCGGTAGGAACATCTCGGCTTCCGGGTCGTAGGCCTGTTTGATCGTGCGGGTGGCGATATGGCCGGCATCGCGCAGCTTCAGGTAGATATCGCTGGCGATGGTCTTGTTCTCATCGGAATGTGTGGTGTAGTAATTATCGAAATCGATCAGGAAGTCTGCGAAATCGGCTTCGTGTTCTTTCTGCGTGGCTGCGATCAGCTGTTCAGGCGTGATGCCATCCTGTTTGGCGCGTAACATGATGGGGGTGCCGTGCGCATCATCGGCGCACACGTAGATGCAGTGATTGCCGCGCAGGCGCTGGAACCGTGCCCAGATGTCGGTCTGGATATATTCAACCAGATGACCCAGATGGATCGGGCCATTGGCATAGGGCAGGGCGCTGGTGACTAGGATCTCGCGTTTTTCACTCATGTTCAGGCTTGGTAGTGGCTGTCTGGCAGCAGCAGTTCGAATCGGGCATGTAACTTAGCACGGCAGCCGGTTCGGGTCATTAACCCATTGATAATAGTGGGCTCTTACCACCCCAAAGGTGGGGGTTAAATCAGTCACTTGCTGGTGTACAATTCGCCATCCTATTATCCGGCCGGTATTCTTGTTATACGGGCTAACAGCATTGAGGTGACGCATGAGCGTTTCACAGGAACAGATCGAAACTGCGATCAAACAATATATCGACCCGCATCTTGAAAAAGATCTGGTCACTGCGGGTGCCATCAAAGGCAATGAGGTCGACGGTGATACTGCCAAGATCAAAGTCGTACTGGGTTTCCCCGCATTCGGTTATGTCGATAAACTGACCGAAGAACTGAAGAACAAGATCGAAGCTGTCGATGGCATCAACACTGCCGAGATCGATGTCAGCTGGGATATCGCCAGCCATTCGGTACAGGGTGGTATGAACCCGCTCGAAGGTATCAAGAATGTCATCGCTGTGGCTTCCGGTAAAGGCGGTGTGGGTAAATCGACCACTGCCGTCAATCTGGCACTGGCATTACAGCAGGAAGGTGCCAAGGTCGGTATCCTCGATGCGGATATCTACGGCCCGAGTATCCCCCGTATGTTAGGTATCGAAGGCAAGCCTGAATCACAGGATGGCAAGTCGCTCGAACCGATGGGTGGTCATGGTATACAGGCGATGTCGATCGGTTTCATGATCGATGATGAGACCCCGATGATCTGGCGTGGTCCGATGGTGACACAGGCACTGGAACAATTACTGCGTGATACCCGCTGGAAGAATCTGGACTATCTGGTCATCGACCTGCCACCGGGTACCGGTGATGTGCAGCTGACCCTGGCGCAGAAAGTGCCGGTCAGTGGTGCAGTCATCGTCACTACGCCACAGGACATCGCCCTGCTGGATGCGCGTAAAGGTCTGAAGATGTTCGAGAAGGTCGAAGTGCCGGTTCTGGGTATCGTCGAGAACATGAGTATCCATATCTGCTCTGAATGTGGACATGCCGAACATATCTTCGGTTCCGGCGGTGGTAACCTCATGAGCGAACAGTACAATGTCGATTTCCTCGGTGCCTTGCCGCTGGATATCGATATCCGTGTGAATGCTGATGGTGGTCATCCGAGCGTAGCGCAGGACCCTGATAGTAAAGCCAGCCTGATCTATCGTGAGATCGCACGCAGGACAGCAGCCAAGCTTTCACTCAGAGCGAAAGACTTTACCAATAAATTTCCGAATATCGTTATTCAGAATAACTAGTCTTTCAGCATCGTGTGACAACAAAAAAGCA
>WFUQ01000145.1 GCA_015484935.1 Gammaproteobacteria bacterium | reverse complement strand
GTTTGTTGTTCGAAGAACTGATCATCACCATCACCTCGGCGATGGTCGCCGCGCTGGTCGTCGCATTGACGCTGGTACCCGCCCTGGGCGCACATGTAGAAACCAACAAAGAACAAATAAAAAACAATAACTTATATAATATATTTAAAGATAAATATAATTCTATGCTTGGTCGTGTTATCCACCACCCGCTGGCCGTTATCGTCATTTCCGGTCTATTGCTGGCACTGGCAGTCAGCTATATCGTACAGAGCCCATCGATATTTTTGCCGGATATGGACGAAGGTGATATCACCGTCTCCGTCGCTGGCGAAACTGGCACCAACCTCGATGAGATGGATGCCACGGTCGAGCGCATCGAAGACCTGCTGTTGCAACAGGACGAGGTCGAATCCATCTTCACCACGGTCGGTGGCTTCATCTTCGGGCGCTCAGAATTCGAAAAGAGCAATCGCAGCTCCATCAAAGTCAAACTGGTGCCACTGGCCGAGCGTGATATGAACAGCCGCGACTGGAGCAGACAGTTTGAAGCACAGATAAAACAGCTGCAACTTACCGGCTACGTGGTGCGGATGTGGGTAAACGGTGTTCGTGGTATCCGCCTGAGCAGCGGCGACAGCAATGTCAGCCTGCGTATCCAGGGTGAAGATATCGAAGTCCTCAGCCGGTTGGGCGACAAGATGGTCGATCGCCTGCGCGATATGCCGGGGCTGAGAAATCTGGATCACACCTATGAGATGCAGAACGAGGAATTGAACGTCATCATCGACCGGCAACGGGCTGCTGACCTGGGTATCACAGCTGAATCATTAGGCCAGTCTCTGCGTATCGCGCTCGATGGCAGTATCATCTCGGACTATATCGATGGCGACCGGCAGTACAACATCCGTCTGCGCCTGCCCCGTGCCAGTAACGATACCCCGGACGAACTGGCCAACCTGCTGGTCGGTACCCGTGACGGTCAGATCACCCGCTTGTACGAAGTCGCCCGTATCGAACGTGGTCCGGCACCATCGACTATCAAACGAGACCAGCAACAACGCATCGTCGAGATCAGCGGGTCGATCTCACCGGACAGCAATCTGCTGGAAGTCATGGATGAGGCCTTCGAGCGCATCGCCGACATCGCTATTCCCAGTGGTTACACACTCTATGACGGGGGTGCCGCCAAAACACTGAAAGAGAACCAGGCGCTGTTTGGCACCCTGCTGGCACTGGCGCTTTTTCTGGTGCTGGTGGTGATGGCGGTGCAATACGAATCGCTGCGTAACCCTGCCCTGATATTACTCAGCATCCCGTTTGCGCTCATCGGTGTGAGTCTTGGTCTGTTTCTGGCCGATGACCCTGTGTCCATGTCGGTCTGGCTGGGTCTTATCATGCTGGCAGGCATCGTGGTCAACAACGCCATCGTGCTGGTCGAGCAGATAGAGATCCAGCGTGAACAACTACCGTTGGATGAAGCCATCACCACCGCAGCCAGCCTGCGTCTGCGACCTATCCTGATGACCACCATCACCACCGTATTCGGCATGATGCCTCTGGCATGGGGGCTGGGTGAAGGTTCAGAGATGTTGCAGCCGCTGGCATTCGTCATCGTCTGCGGCCTGAGCTTCTCTATGTTGGTCAGTCTGATGCTGGTACCGGTGATGTATCGCTTGTTCCATCGCCAGCAGCTCGATGCCTGAGCTGTGCGACTTGAAAAGAGCCGAATTAACCCTATGTTTATCCTGCTATTTGTGATGATTCCGCCTGCCAGTTTTAGCTGAGAATCTGTTACACTTGCATCATCGATGACTTATATACCAGATTGAGGTGAACCATGTCTGCAACACAATTTAATCCGCAACTTTCCAGTGAGATCAACGTCTCCGACGAAGCCGTCAAACAACTACTGGCACTGACCGAGAATGAAGATGGCGTCAACGGTGTGCGCATATTCGTTTCAGGCGGCGGTTGCGGTGGCATGAGCTACGGCATGACTTTCGTCGAAGCGCCGACCGAGTTCGATACCACCTGGGAAAAGGATGGTCTGAAAGTACATGTAGACGCGGTGGCACTGTCCTTCCTCGAAGGTGTCGAGATCGACTATCAGACACAGGGTGCCAATGCCAGTTTCGTGTTCAAAAACGTATTCGCCAACTCTGGCGGCTCCGGCACCTGTGGTTCCTGTGGTGCTGCCGGTGGTGGTTGCGGCTAGGAAACAGTAAAACTGAAAACACATCCCTACATCGCCACATCGGTTCACTCCGGTGTGGCGATGTAGTCTGTACAGGAAGCGGTAGATACAGTGCACAACAAGAAACGCTTTCTTCTGATCTCCCAACCCAACAGTTATCGCATCGCACCTTATATCAAGGCCTGTGATTCTCTGGGACTGGATTGCCTGCTCGCCTCACGCGGTGAACACTCACTGATCTCCGAAGTGCATAATGGTCTGCATATCGACCTGGATGATCACGCGTCTGCGCTTCAACTTATCTTGCAGGCTGCTGAACAGCAACCGTTTGCTGGTGTACTCGGCAGCGACGACAGCACAGTCGAGCTGGCTGCGAAAGTCGCACGCGAACTCGGTCTGCCACATAATCCGCCCGAAGCTGCACTGATCTCTCATCGAAAAGATCTGGCGCGCGCGCATCTGGCATTGTCCGGTTGTCCCGTGCCGTTACACTGCCTGATCGACATATCACAAACACTCGAGCCACAGCTAAAAGGTCTGCCCTATCCCTGCGTATTAAAACCGACCAACCTGTCAGCCAGCCGCGGGGTGATCCGGGCAGATACCGAACAACAGGTCATCGATGCCTGCGCCCGTATCAAACCGATACTCGAAGAATCAGACGATGAATTCGAACGCAGTCATCTATTGATCGAACAATATATCGATGGCATCGAAATCGCCTACGAAGGTTTTCTGCAAGATGGAAAACTCCAGACACTCACCGTCTTCGATAAACCCGATCCCTTATGCGGCCCGTTCTTTGAAGAAACCATCTATGTCACACCGTCCTCACTGGACAGCAAAACACAGTCGAAGATCAAGCGACGCATACAACAGGCCTGCGATGCCTACCAGCTTCGTACCGGCCCCATCCACGCCGAGTGCCGTATCGATGACGAAGACATCTGGATACTGGAAGTCGCATCACGCACCATCGGGGGTGACTGCGCCCGTACTCTGGACACCGGCATCGATACGACACTCGAAGAACTCACCATCAAACTGGCGATGGGTGAAACCATCGATACCGCACCGATCAAACAGGCAAGCGGTGTCATGATGATGCCGATACCCGCAGCAGGCATACTGAAACGGGTCGAAGGCTTGAACGATGCCCGAAACACCCCACACATCGACAAGGTGGAAATGGTGATACCCAACGGCCACGAACTGAAACCCCTGCCAGAAGGCAATCAGTATCCCGGGTACATCTTTGCCCGTGCCGATACCACCCAGCAGGTTGTCGATGCACTGCGTACCGCATACGCACAACTGAATTTTGTTATCGCACCACTATGGAAGATCAATGCCGCGTAAGTTAAAAACCCTCCTCAAATGGCTGATCATCGCCTATCTGACCTACATCGCCGCACTGTTCCTATTCCAGCGCAGCTTTCTTTACTATCAGGTCGAAGATAACACCAGCCACAACGAACAGACCTATGAATACGATAACGACGGTGTCGTATTACGAGGTTGGGTGCTCCACCCCGGAAAAGACAACGCCATCATCTATTACGGCGGCAATGCCGAACGGGTATCCGGCAGGATAGACAAGTTCAATGCGGCCTTCAAAGACCACAGCGTCTATCTCATCTACTATCGTGGCTACGGTCACAGTGACGGCGAACCGACCGAACAGGCACTCTACGATGACGCACTGGCGATATTCGACGATATAAAACAGAGACACAAACAGATCGCCGTAATCGGTCGCAGCCTGGGCACAGGCATCGCCACTTACGTAGCCAGTCAACGCGAAGTCAGCCACACCGTGCTGGTCACGCCCTACGACAGCATCGAAAACATCGCCATCGACCGATATATCGGCGTACCGGTCAACTTGCTGTTGAAAGATAAATTCGAATCCTGGAAACGGGCGAAAGACATCACCTCGAACACACTGGCGCTCATCGCCGAGAAAGACTACGTCGTGCCACGCAGATTTACCGACAATCTGATACAACATTTCGATACCGGCAAAGTCATCTCACGCGTTCTTGCAGGGACAGATCATTACAACATCTCACATCACCCGGAATATCACTCGCTGATTGCTGCGTTTCTGGCTGCGGGGAAAACGAAAGAACTGGTTCCTTAGCCGCGAACAACGCGAAAGGCGCAAAAACCTTGAGTCCGCAAATGCACGCGAATAAACGCTATTGCTTATTAGAGGCTACCTAACATCCCGTCATTCCCGCGCAGGCGGGAAACCATATACCACATCACTACAATAATCATTCCCCTCTAACGGCATGCGGAGATGATGAACGTGAGGTGAAAGCAAACATACTAAATTCGCGATCTTTGCGTTGTTCGCGTTATTCGCGGCTGCTCTATAAACCCCTTTATCCCCAAATGAACGCCAATTCACG
>WFUQ01000144.1 GCA_015484935.1 Gammaproteobacteria bacterium | reverse complement strand
GAGATATCACAAGCGGTTTTACATTTGTGTTTTTAGCGTTCATTTACGGACTCATGTTTTTGCTTTTGTAAAAGCAGACACATCCCGCAACCTAACCCAGCATCTCTCTCAAGCCGGCGAGATGCGCCTTGCCCTTCGACTGCTCGGTCTTTTCTGTCGCTTTACCGCCACTCCATTCCAGATCCTCTTCGGGTAACTCCTCCAGGAAACGGCTGGGTTCGCACATCATCCGGTCACCATAGCGCTGACGCACTCTCGCCATGGTCATGCACAGGGTGCGTTGCGCACGGGTGATACCGACATAGGCAAGGCGGCGCTCTTCTTCGATGGTGTCAGCTTCGATGCTGTTCTGATGCGGCAACAGTTCTTCTTCGAAACCGACCAGATAGACATGCGGAAACTCCAAGCCTTTGGCAGCGTGCAATGTCATCAACTGTACGGCATCCGGTTGTTGCTCGTCTTCATTACGTTGCAACATATCCAGCAACACCATGCGCGTTATGATCTCCGGCAATCTCGCTTTGCGATCTTTCTTCTGCAGTTTTTCGACCCACTCGAACAACTCCATGACGTTCGCCCAGCGACGTTCGAACGATTCGACGTCTTCACATTGCTCACGCAACCAGTTCTCGTAACCGACATCATCGACCAGTCGTTTACAGATACTGATCGGGGTCTTCTGCTCTGCGGCATCGGACAGGCGTAACAGCCAGTCACTGAATTGTTCCAGTTTGGTCGCGGCACCATTGGACAGATGCGAGGTCAGACCGACCTCGCTGCATGCCTGCAACAGACTCACATCACGCTTGCCGCAGTAACGTCCGAGTTTTTCCAGTGTCGCCGGCCCGATGCTCCTGCGCGGGGTATTGATGACCCGCAGGAAGGCGGCATCATCACTGGGATTGACCAACAGACGAAGGTACGCCATGACATCTTTTATCTCGCTACGATCAAAGAATGACATGCCACCACTGACAACATAGGGTACGTTGATGGTGCGTAACATCTTCTCGAAAGCTCTCGCCTGAAAATTACCGCGATACAGGATCGCGTAGTCTTTATAAGGCTTGTTGTTCTGTAATTTGTGCGACTGCAGATCGACTGCGACACGTTCGGCTTCATCATCGGCGCTCTTGCATTGCACCACACGCAGCATCTCACCGGTACCCAGTTCACTCCACAATTTCTTGTCGTAGATATGCGGGTTATTGCTGATGAGTGCGTTGGCGACTTTCAGGATACGGCTGGTCGAACGGTAGTTCTGTTCCAGCATGATGACCTTGAGCCTGGGGAAATCCTGCGATAACTGCGTCAGGTTCTCCGGTCGCGCACCCCGCCAGGCATAGACCGACTGGTCGTCATCGCCGACCACAGTGAGGCACTGTCGTCGCAACATCAACATCTTCACCAACTCATACTGCATGGCGTTGGTGTCCTGATATTCGTCCACCAGCAGATAGTGGATCTTGTCCTGCCAGGCCGACAATACCTGCTCGTTAGTCTTGAACAGTTGCACCGATTGCAGGATGAGGTCATCCAGATCGAAAGCGTTATAAGCATGCAACTGGCGCTGATATTTTGCGTAGATACGCGCATTGCGCATCGCCAGATCGTCGGTCGCCAACCGGGCCGCATCTTCCGGCAACAGGCCATCGTTCTTCCAGGTCGATATCTGGCTGAGGATGAGTTTTGCTGTGTCCATGCCACGCTCACCGGTACTGCGGGTCAGCTCCTGGATGATGGTCAGGCCATCCTGAAAATCGAACACGGAAAAACCGGGTTTGTAATCCAGTTTCGTACATTCTTTGTGCAGGATATTGAGGCAGAAACGATGGAAAGTAGAGACATGCAGACCACGCGAAGCAGTCTTGCCGACACGCTTTTTGACGCGTTTCTTCATCTCTTCGGCAGATTTATTGGTGAAGGTGACCGCTGCGATGTTTCTTGCCGATATCCCGCAATCGTCAATCAGATAGGCAATCTTCTCGGTGATGACACGGGTCTTGCCACTGCCCGCGCCTGCCAGCACCAGCATGGGGCCATCGATACCTTTCACTGCCTGACGCTGGGCGGTGTTTAATAGAGCTTGTTGCGAACGACCCACTGCAGTTTCCCGAGGATGATGACCAGATAGCAGCCGGATAGCGGTGAGATATCCGACCATATGCAAGCGAGGTATTGTATGGCTTAGTCGGGTTTGAAGCTACACCCCGAACGAGCAATATCAATAAATTTCCGACACTGGCACAGCTGTGTGCTCCGTAAACCTTTTGCCTTGCACTGCAATCTACGGCAAGCTAACAATAAACCTTACTGGATCATATCTTGCCTATTTCTCCCAAGACCGGATTGTTGGAAAACGCCCGCCAGCAGCCTTCACCCAATGCGGACGAGCGCCCGGATGTTGACGATATCAGTCTGGTCGTCATCCACAGTATCAGCCTGCCCCCGGGTGAATATGAGTGCGACCACGGCCAACCCTGGATCGAGCGATTTTTCTGTAACGAGCTGCCTGCGCATGCCCACCCCTACTTTGCCGAAATCTGTCAGATGGAAGTCTCGGCACATCTGCTGATCAAGCGAGATGGCTCGGTGGTGCAGTTCGTACCTTTTCACCGACGGGCATGGCATGCTGGTCGCTCCAGCTATGAGGGGCGTGAGAACTGTAATGATTATGCCATCGGTATCGAGCTGGAAGGCACAGACGACAGCGCATTCGAAGACAGCCAGTACGATTCACTGGCCAGTATCATCCTGCAACTGGAGGCAGATTACCCACACATCCAGCGTGGACGGATCACCGGTCACAGTGATATCGCACCCGGACGCAAGACCGACCCCGGTACGCTATTCGACTGGCAGAAACTGGATCGATTGATTCTCGAAATGAGTGACACAAACGCCAGCTAGGCGGCTATCATTATAAAAAACTGATCTGATAACACATGTCACTCATATCCATCATCATCGCACTGTTTCTCGATCGCATGTTGCGCAACTGGCACGACCTGCGTGATCTGGGCTGGTTCGAGCACTATACCAGCGTGCTCGACAAACTGATCAATATCGAAGCCGGCTCCATCAAGTTCTTCCTGGTGATGCTGGTACCCCTGCTCGCGTTCGGGCTGTTGTCTTT
>WFUQ01000143.1 GCA_015484935.1 Gammaproteobacteria bacterium | reverse complement strand
TATCCAGATAGCATTGCACGTTTTGTTTCAACACATCGATATCAGTCGCTTCTGACACGCTATCCTGTATATTCTTCACATCAGCATTCACCGACTCACTCAGCACTGCTGATTGTGATGCTGTCTCGGCAGACTCGTTTCTGCTCTCTGACACATAGGCTTCGATATCTGCAAGCTGCTGGATGATCTTGTTGATAAAACGCTGCAGTTCCTGCTTCTCCGCCTCCATCGAACTGATACTGTCATTGATCACTTCAACCATCTTGTTGATGATGTCTGCCCATGCAGAGAAGCCGGTGATCGGGTAAGCCAGGTCCTCAGCCAGCTGTTGACGTTTATCTTTCACGTCATCCTGCAGAGACAGTCGATTGATGAATTCGATCAACATCTGGTTAAGATCGTTCTCAACAAAACCACCGGCTTCTTCATTCGCAGCAGTCGCAACGACCAGTTCAGACGATAGCTCCGAACGTACGATTATCTCATCCAGCATCGCATCCAGCACGCTCAGGTCACTGTTCTTGTCGAAGCCGTTCGCCAAGCCTTTCAGTATCCTGTCACGCTGTTCTGTATCATCATTCTCGGATGACAATGCAAGTGCATTGATAGATTTCTTCAGAAGCGATCGCATCTGTCGCAATTCTGTCTGTGATGAGTCCAGAAGACGGATCGTCTTCTCGTATATCCTCTTAGCCTTCAACTCTTTCTGATTGACCTTCATCATCTACTCCTGCACACCATGCTGTCGGCAATTCACACTCATGCAGACTTTATTACCCCTGTCTTTATATTCGATGCTATCGAAACTGATAGATTTCGCCATGGCGATACCCCGTCCATGACTATCGAAGACACGTTCCGGGCTGAGTTCGAGGTACTGTTCCCAGTCGAAGCCGTCACCCTCGTCACTGATAACGAAAACGATCTCGCTGTCACGCCTTTCGAATTCAACCACGACCTGCTTACTACTGTATTCTTCCATGTTCAAACGTATGTCTATCTCTGCTTCAAGGTCACCGTTCGCATTCAGCTCGGATTTTTCTTCATAGGTGATACCCAGGTTGCCGTGCTCGACTGCGTTTATCATCAGCTCAGTCAATCCCAGCACCACCCTGTCGGGCTCATCGCAGGCATTCGCCAGCATGGTTGCCAGATTCCGTCCCTGCTCGATCGTGTTATAACGAAATTCGCCCTTACTCATCAGCGACAGGGTACGGTTGCTTTCCTGCACACTGTGTTTCAGATCACGGTACTGCTCATAATCTCTTACGGCCGTTCTGACTATGGTGACCAGCGTTTCCTGATCGTAAGGCTTGGTCAGATAATAGTGCGCACCTGCAGCCAGGCCTTCGAGCATATTCTCTTTGCCTGCCTTTGCCGTCTGCATGATGACCGGCAGGTTCTTTAAGGCTTCGGTATTCTTTATCTGCTTCAATACCTCTAGTCCGTTGATACCGGGCATCATCCTGTCGAGCAGGATGGCGCTGAACCGATCCGAACTTTCTTTCAGGATGGCCAGGGCCTGCTCGCCATTTTCGACTGCCGCATGCGCATACCCCGCTGTGTCGAGATATTCTGCGATGAGTTCACGATTGAAATCCTCATCATCTACAACGAGAATTTCCGAAACACCACTAGACATCTGCCGTCTCCTCCAACACCGGCGTGATCAACACCGCCTCGACACTGTTACCAGCATCATTAAACCTGATAGAGTTACACATCGCCCGGACCATATTCAGCCCATAGCCCGTTGCGAGATCTTCGTTACCGGATTTGAGCGACAGCATCACTTTCGAATGATCGAATCCTTTACCACTGTCTTCAACTCTCAGATAGACAGCAGGCCGATTCATATAACTGACCTGCTTCAGCTCTATCTTGATATAACTCCCATCGAACAGATTCATCCCCGCCTTATCACTCTTGCTGCAACGATAGGCACGAACCTTATCCTTGCGTTGCGAGTCGAAAACACCGTATTCCAGGGAATTTTTGTAAAGTTCCGAAAGGACTTTATGCAGCTGCATGACCGGCACCGGTTGACTGAACTGCTTGCTATATTCATTTATAAGCACCGGCACAGGATCGACATCATAGAGACTGGCCCCACTCAACTCCATCACCAGACGCCAGTTACCGCTGCGTTCATGATTGACATGTTCAGCATCGAAACAGACCGGTTCATCTTTCAGAAACAGTTGTTCGACACAAGGGATACAGACAAGACTGATGTCGTCATCATGGTCATGCCCGCCTGAGAATTCATCCAGATCAGCGACGATGGCAGCATAGACTTCATCTACTGATGTGGTATTTATTATCGATTCAAGTCTGTCGACACCATACATCTCTCCTTCTTGATCGACACATTCCGTCAGACCATCTGAATGCATGATGAACTGATCGCCCGCTTTCACATCTACATCTACCTTATTCAGATTACTTTCGATGTTTCCGACCACTCCCAGCGGCAGGCAGGCAGAACCGAATGTTTTGGTGATACACCCGCTATCTCCATCCTGCAGGTAGACATCCGGCATGCCAGCATTCCACACACTCGCCCGTGAAAGATCATTATCGACTTTCACTATCGTCGCAGCCATAAACATATTGGTCGGTAGTAACTTGTATAATTTATTATTGATCTGCCTGATGATCAGGTCAGGCTCGAATCCCTTCTCTGTCATCACGGAGAAAGTATCTGCCACAGGTAATACAGCGATAGCCGCTGACAGCCCATGTCCGGTAAAGTCAGCCAGCAGCACATGCAGCCCGCCGTCCGGCTTATGCGCTACCAACATCAAGTCACCACTGAAGATCGCGGCTGAACGATTCAGTGACTGTATACTTTCAACTTCAGTTGTCCGCGATGACAATGCGGCAGCCTGGATCCTCTTGCCGACGACTTGCTCATTGAGAGAGTACTGATACAGTTTCTGCAATTCACTCAATTGCTCCAGCACACCAATACGTCTCTGCAGTGAAGTAGCAGTAAACGGGTACGATAGATAATCATCCGCACCAGCGCTCATGTATGACTCTAGTGACGATTCTGTTTCGTTGGAATAGACTACGACCAGTGGAACAAAACGGTCAGATGACAATTTTTTTAAGGTCGATATGGTTCTTTCTATCGGACCTGCGTCACTGCTTGCGACGACGAAAGCGATATCGCAGTGATTTTCCGTATACCAGTCGATCGCCGATCGATGATCTGCATCAGTCCTGACACTGTAACCCAGACGACATAAACCTTGCTCCAGATCAGAACAACCATGCTCAGATGACTCTACTACGAGCGCCGTACCACGTTCACTCGCCAGCCGTTCCGAGGCTGTAAAGATACTGTCGGGTGCATTCATCCACCCGCTCCGGCTCCCGCACTCGCACCTGGAGTGGCTGTATAGTTGATGGTGAATAACTGTTCAAAATTCGCCACCTTCAATATGTTATCGATCTGCTCACTCGGTCTTTCGATATAGACAGCACCGCCGCGACATTTGGCATGTTCTCTCAGCAGCAACAACATACCAAGAGCTGAGCTATCCATATAATCGGCTTCACTCAGGTTGACATAATAGGCCACGCCTTCCTGTCCCGGTATCTGACGATAAGTATCGCGAAATTCCTGTGATAATTTGTAGTCGAAACGACCACTGATGTTTATCTGTACTTTTTTACCGTCATCTAATACTTCTCTACGCACTGACATCACATAACCCCGTCACATTTTTATTTGATTTCAAAAAACTGCTTGCTAACCAATCTATCGGCAACAGTGTTGGAATCCTTAGTAAAGATACGATTTAATTCGCGGGGGGAACAGTGCCAGACAATAGCAGAGAAGGCATCATTATCCGTATGAAAACAATGCTTTATAATTGAAGTCAGGGGCAGACAGGCCTCCGCTTCAGTCAGACGGGATGGTAGACGTCACTTCAGTCTTTGATCAGGTCGAGACACCATCTCTTCAGCATATCAGCTTTATGGCTCATGTAGTGACCTACGCCGTGGTCATGTGGATGCTGCCCCACACTGCCATGCCGGTTCGTCACACTCATGATAAGAGATTTTGGAATCCTGCCTTCGAATATCGCATCATACTTTTCCATTGATCACTCCCGATTTTTCTTCTTTCTCTGTATGTCGAACCCAGACCTCTCCGGTTTCGACGTTGAAGACCAGGCGACGATGGCCGAACTCGCCCACGTGTGCCACCAGGATGTTGACGCTCTTCTCCATCAACAGCGTCATAGCTGCGGTCGCATTCTTGGTGCCGATACTGTTCTCGATATCCTGACCCTTGTCGCGCATCATATTGCCACCACCGAAGATCTTCGCGTCATAGTCCGTTATTGCTGTGCCATGCTTCTTCACCTCCCTATCGAACAGCTTCATCACATCTTCGGCATAGCGTCCGTCGAGATCACGATCCGGTGTCGAACGACCGGGGAATTTCGGCAATGTGAAATGACACATGCCACCTATCTGTAATTTCGGATGCCATAACGTTATCGATATACATGACCCCAGCAATGTATGGATATGGGTCGTCTTATCCGTGAAACAGAAATCGCCCGGATGTAAAAAAACTTTTTTCTCTGCGTGATGCATTAATTTTCCTTGATACTGACGAGTTCCAGATGGCTATCATCGGAACGATTATTATTGGCACTGCCCAGCAGTGCGCTGAATTTTTTAGCCGGTACCGGCTTGCTGTAAAAATACCCCTGCGCATAAGCACAGTTGACCTCTATCAGATAATCCAGCTGCGCCTTATCTTCCACCCCTTTGGAGACGACACTGATACCCAGTGAATTCGCCATCGCGATAGTGGCTGCAACCAGATGACCATCCTGTTCATCGGCCAGCATCGAGGCGATGAATTCGCGATCTATCTTGATAGAATGAAAATGATAACGCTGTAACTGCACTATCGAACTGAAACCTTTGCCGTAATCATCCAGCGACAGGCGGATACCCATATTGCTCAGCTCCGACATCACCTCATAGACTGCCGCAGACCGGTTCATCAGGATCTTTTCGGAGACTTCGAACTGTAACGCACCAGAGGGCAGGCCGTTAGCCAGCAATGCAGATCTGACCGTATCGACGAGCCCGCTGTTATTTTCTATCTGCCGAGTGGAGATGTTGATAGCCACACACAGATCATGCCAGCCCTTATCACGCCAGCATCTTGCCTGCCTGCAGGCTTCAGCGATGACCCAGTCGCCTATCGAATCGATCAAGCCTGCTTCTTCTGCGATCGGGATGAATACATCCGGTGTGACCAGACCCAGCTCGGCACTGTGCCAGCGCAACAAGGCTTCAGCTGTGGTGATAGTCAGATTATTCACATCGACGACAGGCTGGTATAACAGTCTGAATTCGCGTCTTTCTATCGCTTTGCTCAACAGCGACTCCATCCTGAGACGCGCTTTCGCTTTGACGGTTATCTCGGGCGAATAGAAACAATAGGTATTCTTGCCGTCTTTCTTGGAACGATACATCGATGCGTCGGCATTCTTCATCAGCGTCTCACCGTCATCACCATCCTTGCTGTAGATAGCAAAACCGATGCTGGGCGACACCTTGACTTCCTTGCCATCGAGTACGAATGGTCGGGCGAAAGTTTCCAGTAACCGATCACCGACATGACTGATCGCCATCTCACGTTCATGATCCGGATCGTTACCCTCGTCATCCAGTATCAACAGGAATTCGTCGCCTCCCAGTCTCGCCACGGTATCGCTCTTGCGCGCACAGGACAGTAATCGCCTGGCTGCTTCCTGTAACAGACTGTCACCGGCAGCATGGCCCAGGGTATCGTTGACGTATTTGAAATTATCCAGATCGACGAACGCCACACAGGGACGCAATTTTTGTCTGGCAGCCTTTATCAAGGTCTGCTTCAGTCGATCGATGGCGAGATTACGATTGGGCAAGCCGGTAAGCTGATCGTAGTTCGCCTGTTTCTTCAGTTTATTCTGTGCCAGCGTGCGGACTTCTATCTCGCGTTTCAGGCGTGCGTTCATCTTGTCCAGCTCGGCGGTACGTTGTTTCACTTCCTGCTCCAGCTGAGACTGCGCATTACACATGAACTCTGCTGCTTGCTTCTGCATCAACTGATTACTCACCCTCGCCCATACCACATCAAAATCGAGCGGTTTGTCGACGTAGTCATTCGCTCCCATATCATGCGCCATCACTATCTCAGCGGATGTTTCGGCAGTCGATAACAGGATGACGGGTAACTCTACCTTCGTGTAGGAATTACGGATCGTTTTCAATACCGACATACCGTTCATGCCTGGCATGACCATATCCAGCAACACCAGATCGGGTGAATGCTTATAGATCATATCCAGAGCAGTCTTGCCATCGCTGGCTTCAAGCACGGTGATATTCGCCAACTCCAGCACTTCTCGGGTCGCTGTCCTCACACGTTCACTGTCATCGACGATCAACACGCGCGTCGCGTCATTACTGGCTATATATTCCTGAACCTCATTCTGGTAAGTCATGACAGTACCGCAACCTCAGCTGGCGATCGCACGTTTGAGTTGTTCAGATGTACCATCCTGCACCAGTGCAGCAGTTATATCCTGCAGCGGCAGCACGATATCGACACCACCGCGTTCGACTGCGACTGCCGGCATACCGTATACCACACAGGTCGCTTCATCCTGCGCGATGGTGAAAGCACCTGCATCGTGCATCTCTTTCATGCCGTTGGCACCGTCATCACCCATGCCGGTCAAGATTGCTGATACTGCATTCTTGCCTGCGTATCTCGCCGCCGAGCGGAACAGCACATCGACAGAGGGGCGATGCCTGGATACCAGTGGCCCCTCTTTCACTTCGACATAATAGCGCGCTCCGCTCCGTTTCAACAAAGTATGATAACCACCCGGTGCGATCAGCGCATGGCCTCGCAATACCGAATCACCATCTTTGGCTTCTTTAACATTGATCGCGCACAGGCTGTTCAGTCTTTCTGAAAACGATGTGGTGAAGCCGGACGGCATATGTTGCACGACCACGATACCCGGGGCATCCAGCGGCATCGCTTCGAGGACGCTACGTACCGCTTCTGTGCCACCCGTAGAGGCACCGATGACGATAATTTTTTCTGTGGTGCGTGACATCGCCTTGCCAGCTACAGCTGGCATCATGGCATCTGCTGTCAGTTTGGGCGCGATCTGTTTCGTCGTCTTGGTCAGGGTACGCAGATTGGCATTGGCCGCAGCCTTGACTGCATCGCACAATAACACTCTCGATTCCTCGATGAACTTCTTGGTACCGACTGCCGGTTTCTGTATCACATCGACCGCATTGTATTCCAGTGCTTTCAGCGCAGTTTCAGAACCGCTCTCGACCAGAGTCGAGCAGATGATGACCGGGATAGGATTCTGCGACATGATCTTCTGCAGGAAAGTGATGCCATCCATCCGCGGCATCTCCACATCCAGTATCATCACGTCAGGCAATTGTTCACGTAATTTCTGTGCTGCGATATAAGGATCGATACAGGAAGCGATCACTTCGATAGATGAATCCGTACTCAATACGTTCGTCAATGTCTGACGGACGACTGCCGAATCATCAACCAGCATCACCTTTATCTTTTTCTTCTCGTCACGCATAAGATGATCCTTGTTCTCAATGTAATAATTTTTTCTTGTAACTGCTATCGTCTGCCAGGCCACCACGACCGAAATTGATCAGCACGCCGACTTCGTAATCATTGGCCTCGACATCGAAGACCAGTCGTTTTCTGGCGACTTCATCGACCTCGTCACTCAATGCGCATTCGATGACCAGCCTGCCTTCGACGATGACGATCTCTCGTTCCGGTTCACCGTTGGCACAACGGCTCAATACTGACGATTCGGTCTGCAGTTGTAATCCGAGCATATTCAGCTGCTTCAACAACACCATCCGATAGACACTGACAGGAAGACCGGCACCGAGAGTCGAACAGATATTTCTTGCTATATCGATGACGGCATTGGTCAGCGTCTCGATCTGCATATCAGCGATATCGGTGATAAAACCATGCTGCCTCAGTCGATCACTCTGCAAAAAATTGTCTATTGACATGTTCATCCCCTGGGTTATTGATTATTGTTTTCGGTATACCATCGGACCGACCTGTGTCAGCGTGGTCTTGATACCATTGAGTGATTCAGAATGCCCGACGAACAGATAGCCGCCGGGTAATAATGCTTTTTCGAAACGCGCTACCAGCTGCTCACGTATCTCGTTGTTGAAATAGATCATCACATTCCGGCAGAAGATCGCATCCATCTTGTGTGGCAGGGTAAATGTCTCATCCATCAGGTTGAGCGATTTGAAGGTGATGGTGTTCCTTAGCTCCGGCCCCATCTGCACCAGTTCATCATCGCTCCTGCGACTGCGCAGGAAATATTTCTTCCTCAGCTCCATCGGCACAGGTTCGATATTCGCTTCGGTATAGACCCCGCGGCTACCTGTCTGCAGACAGGTGTGTGAGATATCTGTTGCCAGTATGTCGAAGCGCATACCGGCAAAATTTGCCATCGCTTCATTCATCACGATGCTCAGTGTGTAGGGCTCCTGTCCGGTCGAGCATCCTGCGCTCCACATCTTCAGATCCTGTCTGCCATCGTTCTTCCGGCTCTTCTCCAGCTCTGCAAGAGCATGGTTTACCAGATATTCGAAATGCGCATTCTCACGGAAGAAATCGGTCTTGTTGGTGGTGATCACATCGATAAGATGCAGCCGCTCATTTTCGCCTTCCGGATTGACCAGCACATAGTCCAGATACCCTTTGAAACAGGTGAATCCGAGCTTGCGCAGACGCCTGCGCAGACGACCTTCTACCAATGTCTTTTTGGTAGCGGGCAACTGGATACCGACATGCTTGCCGATGAATTCTGACACTCGCGCCATCTCTTTATCTGAGAGCGTTAGATCCGTTTTGTCACTGTGCAACTGTGTCGCCTTATCCAGCTTGCGTCTGGCAGGTGACGTAGTCATTTCCTGGGTAATCATCAGCTTTTATGCAACCTCTTGGTTAATTGCTTTGAATGCATCGTACATACTGTATTTCGGCATGCTCATTACTATCGACCTGCAACTGCTCAGCTTTAGTATTCGCGCCGAATAACTGTCTCCTGCTACCACTACAGCAATTCTCATGCCAACACCGACGATAGAGGCAGTTTTTGTCTCGCTTTCGGCTGGTTTCTGCACTGGTAGCTGGAAAAGAAAAACTAAGGCTTACTGGCTATCTGCCGATAACACAATGGAGCAGTACGATTACAAACTGAAACAAGAGAGTGGCAATGTCGATTACACACACAACCTGCGAAGACGGTATGCGAGTAGATATTACGATCAGCGGGAGATTCGATTTCAAGCTCTCACGAGCCTTCCGTGACACCTATCAACAGCAACCGGACGATATCAGTATCGATTACCATATCAATCTTGCTGCGACCGATTATATGGACAGCTCGGCACTGGGCATGCTCCTGCTCATCCGTGAACATGCGAGAAACAACGGTGGATCAGTGATTCTGGATCAGCCTAGCCCACCGTCAGCCAGCGCATTGCGCGCCGCTAAATTCGAATCGTTATTCCGGATAAACGGCAGTCTCGCTGCCTAGTTTCTAGACTGGCAGAACAGTGCCAAAATAATGGCTGGTGACCGGCGTGCAGGATGGCACAGCTGATTACGCTATCCCGATATACCGCTCAAGCTCACACCGCACTTGTGCAAATTGCTCGCGCATCTGTTCGATGATGGCAATATCGATATCACCTGCGTCTGCCGATGCCTCGATTTTCCGGCAGGAATTTGCCACCTCGGTTGCACCGACGGTGAGGCTGGATGACTTGAAGGTATGCGCCAGATTGGATAGCTG
>WFUQ01000142.1 GCA_015484935.1 Gammaproteobacteria bacterium | reverse complement strand
TGCGTGCATTAGCGTTCATTTGCGGACCAACAGTTGTTTGCGTACTTTGCGTCAAACAAGAACACTTCTGGATTAGTCGCGAAAAAAATAAATGATAGTTATGAATCCGTCATTCCCGCGCAGGCGGGAATCCATATACCACTACTCTGCATTATGCGTAAAAACCTGAGTCCGCTAATGAACGCCAATAAACGCTAATTTTGTAAAACCAAAAACAATATCCGGTTTTTATTTGCGTGCATTAGCGTTCATTTGCGGACTAACTGTTGTTTGCGTCCTTCGCGTTTTTTGCGGCTAAAGTGATTTAAGATTTTATCTGCGCTAATTCGCGTTCATTTGCGGACTAAAGACCTGAATTACCCTCGATTTGGTGCAGTTTATTTCAGATTACGCTAATATACGCCCCCTGATTTTACTGGCTTTTTGGTTCGCTACTCTAAATGAATTCGTATATACCCGGTCAACGCGTCATCAGTGATGCTGAACTGCAGATGGGGCTGGGCACGGTCTTGTCGACTGAGCTCAGGACGGTCACTGTCCTGTTTTTAAGTACCGACGAGACCCGCACTTATGCGATTCAGACTGCGCCACTGACCCGGGTCGAATTTGCTGTCGGTGATTCCATCACCAGTCACGATGGTGTGACTATCAAGATCACCGAGGTGAGACAGCACGACGGTCTGTTGACATATGTCGGGCTGGATAAAGCCGGTAAGCAGATCACTATCGAAGAAGGGCAGCTGGATAATGCCATGCAGCTCAACCGTCCTTCCGAACGACTGTTCAACGGTCAGGTCGATGCGGATAAATGGTTCGCCTTGCGTTACCGCACACAGTCACAGTTAAACCGGCTGGCGCATTCTGATCTGTATGGTCTGACCGGCGTGCGCACCAGCCTGATTCCTCATCAGTTATATATCGCTCATGAAGTCGCTAACCGTTATGCGCCGCGCGTGTTACTGGCGGATGAAGTGGGCCTGGGCAAGACCATCGAAGCCGGGTTGATATTGCATCATCAATTACAGACAGAACGCGCGCATCGAGTGCTGATCGTGGTGCCGGAAACCTTGATGCACCAGTGGCTGGTGGAGATGTTACGGCGTTTTAATCTTCACTTTAAGATATTCGATGAAGCGCGTTTTGCTGATGTCGGAGACGATGAAGACTTCACCGATGAGGCAGATGACATCGCTAATGCTTTCATGAGCGAGCAACTGGTGTTGTGTAGTCTGGATTTTCTCGCAGCCGATCCGGCACGGTATCAACAATGTCTGGCGGCGGAATGGGATCTGATGGTGGTCGATGAAGCGCATCATCTGCAATGGTCGCAGCATGAACCCGGTCACGAATACCAGTTGATCGAAAAACTGGCGCATACCATCAGTGGTGTGTTGCTGCTCACTGCGACACCGGAACAGCTGGGCAAAGAGAGTCACTTCGCACGTCTGCGTCTGCTGGACCCGGATCGTTTCCATGATTTCGATGCCTTTGTCGAGGAAGAACAGAGTTATGAGCCGGTCGCGCAAGTCGTCGAAGACCTGCTCAATGGCAAGGCGCTGGACGAGGCTGATATCGAGCTGATAGAAAGCACCCTCGATGAAGGAGATAACAAGCGGCTGCTGGATGCGGTGGTGACTGAAGGCGCTGAGTCTGCCGGGAGTTCATCGCAAGTGGATTCCCGCCTGCGCGGGGATGACGAGAATGTTGGGGCGATGGGTGTCGGCGGTGAGGGTACTGCCGCCGCATCTGCTGAGAGTGCATCGAAGCCGAGTTCCCGCCTCACACTTTCACGTCGTGGCAATGACAGCAGTGCGAGTCTGCCCGGTGCCGGGGATGAAGAGAAAAAGAGCGAGAATGATTCAACCCCGTCATTCCCGCGCAGGCGGGAATCCATGGTTGACGAACCCGCCATCAGCCAGGCACGTATCGATCTGGTCGAGCATTTACTCGACCGGCACGGCACCGGTCGTGTTTTATTCCGCAATACTCGCGCAGCGATAAAAGGGTTCCCCGATCGTGTGGTCCACAGTTATCCGTTAGACATGCCCGCCGGTTACCAGGAATTATTCGCCATCGCCAAACAGGTCAATCCTGAACTGTTGCTGGTGCCCGAATGCCTGCACGAAGCCATGGCGAGTGAACTCAGTGACGATACCCGCTGGAGCCATTTCGACCCGCGTATCGAATGGTTGAACAACAAACTTGCCGAACTTGCGCCACAGAAGGTGCTGGTGATCGCTGCGAGTGCAGAAACCGCGCTGGATATCGCCTATGTGCTCAAGACCAAAACCGGCATCCATGCCGCAGTCTTCCACGAAGGCTTGAGCATCGTCGAACGTGACAAGGCGGCGGCATATTTTGCCGACAAGGAGACCGGTTCGCAGGTGCTGGTGTGTTCCGAGATTGGCAGTGAAGGGCGTAATTTCCAGTTCGCGCATCATCTGGTGCTGTTCGATCTGCCGCTCAATCCTGATTTGCTGGAGCAGCGTATCGGTCGTCTCGACCGTATCGGTCAGACTGAAACGATCCAGATCCACGTGCCTTACCTGAAAGCCAGCGCACAGGAAGTGATGTTTAACTGGTATCACCAGAGCCTGAATGCTTTCGAGCAGACCTGTCCGGCAGGGCATCCGGTGTTCGTGCAAGTGCAGGATGAACTCAACAAGGCGTTGGCAGATGCCAGTCACAGCGATGAATTACTCGCTCACAGCAAACAACTGCACACCGAAATGACCGAAGCCATGCACCGTGGTCGTGATCGTCTGCTGGAATATAATTCCTGTCGTCAGCATATCGCACAGTCGTTAAAACAACGTGCGCTGGATGAGGATGCAGCCTCGGATATCGCAGATTATATGGACGGCGTTTTCGATTGTTTCGGCGTCGATACCGAATTACACAGTGAGAACTGTTTTATCCTCCGGCCGACCGACCACATGACGCAGGCATTTCCCGGACTGCATGATGAAGGCATGACCATCACCTATAGCCGTGATACCGCACTCACTTTCGAGGATGCACATTACTTGAGTTGGGAGCATCCACTGGTGCGTGATGCCATGGACATGGTGATGATGAACGAGAGCGGTAACACTGCGGTCACTGCCATCAAATCCAAAGCCGTGCCGGCGGGTTCAGTGCTGCTGGAGTGTATCTATGTCGTCGAAGCCGCGCCTATCGAGAAATTACAGACCTGGCGATATCTGCCGCCGACGGTAGTGCGGGTATTGCTGGATGAGCGTGGCAAGGATTATGCTGCGCGCTTGCCACACGAGAATATCAACAAAGCCTGTATCCATGTCGACAACAAGACCGCGACACAGGTGGTGCGTGCCAAACTGAAGATCATGAAAGCCATGCACAAGCGTGCGGAGAAACTGGCGGAGGCACAGGTCGCGGCGATCCTGAAAACAGCGCATGCACAATCCGATCATACCTTGCAGCGTGAGATAGATCGCCTGCAGGCCTTGAAAAAAGTGAACCCGAACGTGCGTGATGACGAGATCAGATTCTTCGAAGATCAACTGGCATCGTTGAATACCATCATCGATTCTGCCAGCTTGCGGCTCGATGCGATCAGAGCGATCGTGGTGACCTGATCACAGTAGTACGATAACGTCTGCGCCGCCTGCTTCGTTCGTGGTGATGTTGAGTTCACCGTGGTACGCCAGTACGATATTCTGCACGATAGACAACCCGATACCGTGACCGGCCGTGGTCTGGTCGGCACGTTTACCGCGTTGCAGTAGTTCGTCTATCTGTCCCGCTTGAAAACCGGGACCGTCGTCGCTCACGCAGATACGCAGCTTTCCATCCTGTTGTGCTGCCGTCACGTCTATGCGGCTGTCAGTCCATTTGTAGGCATTATCCAGCAGGTTGCCCAGTAACTCCATCATGTCACCTTCGTCGCCTTTGAATACCAGCCCCTCAGTCACATCGATGTTCACTTGTACGGGTTTATCGTGATACACCTTGCTAAGAGATTCGAGCATGCGGTGCAGAACGTTTCTCACGTCGATTGATCTGCCGATGTTTGTCGAGCCGGCAGTGGCTGCACGTTGCAATTGATATTCGACGATGGAATTCATCTGAGCGATCTGTTGTTGTACGGTTTCATCCTGTTTGACATTCGCACTGCTCTGCATGACAGCCAGTGGTGTCTTCAGGCTGTGTGCCAGATCACCCAGCGCATTTCGATAACGGGTCTTCTGTTCGCGTTCCTGCTGCAATAATTTATTGATGTTGTCGGTGAGACGTTCGATCTCCTGCGGGTAGCTGTCCTGTATCTGTTCCTGTTCGCCGGATTCGATGCGGTTTAATTCGTGACCGACTCTACGCAAGGGTGACAAGCCCCAGCGTAGGATGATCGCCTGACTGATGAGCAACAATACCGCCATCGCGACCAGCCAGCCCCACAGTGTTTTGCGGTAACGGTATATTTGCTTGTTGAATGTTTTCAGATCAGTGGCGATGTTAAAGGTGATGGCGAGGTCGCCGGTGTCACTGGCCCAGTTCACGCCGTAGGCGAGGGTGTAATAGTGCGCATCATCGACATCGACCCGGTCGAATCGTTTCTCACCGCTGTTCAAGGTGATGGCAGGCGGTGTCTCTGCACCCAATGCCGAGCTGGAACGCCACAGCACTTTGCCTCGTCGGTCGAGGATGCTGGCATACATGCCGGAACTGGGCAGTCCCAGCAACACATCCAGTTCACCGCTGGGCATGAAAACCTCACCGGATTCGACTTCGGCCGATGCCATCAGGGCGTATAGCTGACTGGTCAGTCTGTCGCGTAGTGCGGTTTCGGTGCTATCGACAAAGGCGCGGTCGAGTGTGGCAGCGACCAGTGTGATGAACACCACCAGCACCAGGGTCGCGCTTATGATTATCCGTCGATTAAGCGACACGGTTTATCTCACTATTTCTCACAGAGGGTAAACCGGTAACCGCGGTTGCGGATGGTTTCGATGGGTTTGAGCGAACCGTCCGGGTCGAGTTTTTTGCGCAGCCGTCCGATCAACACTTCGATGACGTTACTATCGCGGTCATCATCGTGCGGGTAGAGATAATCGGCCAGCCGGGATTTGGATACGGCTTCGGACGAATGCCGCATCAGATATTCCAGCATGCGGTATTCGAAAGCAGTAGCATCGACTAGTGCATCGTTCAGCAAAACCTGCTGCGCATCCAGATTCAGGGTGATACAGCCACACTTGAGTTCAGTGGTGGCTGAACCGGTGGCACGTCGTAACAAAGCCTTCACCCGAGCCATGAGTTCTTCCATCTGAAAAGGTTTGACCAGATAATCATCCGCACCGGCCTCCAGACCTTCGACCTTTTCCTGCCAGCGGCTACGTGCGGTCAGGATGAGCACCGGTGTGGTGTTTTCCTGTTCGCGTAACTTTTGGATGATCTCGATACCGGACATGCCGGGCAATCCGATATCGATGATGGCGGCATCGATGGGGTATTCGGTGGCAAAGAAATAGCCTTCGTCACCATCCGCACTGGTATCGACGATGTAGTTCTCCGCTTCCAGTCGAGCGCGGATATCCGCCTGCAGCTCCAGCTCGTCTTCTATCAGCAAGATACGCATATCAGCGACCTGATATCACTTTCCCGCTGATGGCATCGATGACGATAATCCTGACATCACCACGTTCGCTCAGTTGTTTGACGCGATAGACATCACCGCGTCGCTTCACCGCCAATACCCGACCGGACGAGACCGACTGCGCGATGTTCACCGCACGTTGTTTGCTGATGCCTGAATGGGTGGATTGTTTCGCCGCCTGCGCAGGCAGAGTCGGCATGAGCACCAGCGAGAATGCTAACAGCAGTGACAGGAAGATTGTTTTCATACTGAGATTAAGTCGTAGAAGGTCTGACCGGCAAGCTTACACTGCGTTGCCGGTCATCACCAACTCTGCAACCCGGTGCAGCCGGGCTCAGTCACGGAAGACGAGATCAAAGTTACCGGTGTGCAGCCCCAGCATGAAACGCAGATCGGGCAGTTCGACATAACGGTCACGGTAGCCGTAATCGTTGACGATGACGGTTGCACGATCATGTCTACCGTGTCTGTGACCATGACCACGATGCGTCTCACGGTAGTGGCGGTACTCACGGTGACCGCCACCATAACTGCGATTGTGCTCACGTCCCTTACGGTAACCTCGGCGGTCGCCATGACTGCCCTTGTAGCTCACTTTTTTGTGCGATTTGCCGCTGTCGCGTGAATAGCCACCGCCGTGGCGGTCACCGCCCTTGTCAGCCATCGAAACGGCAGGTGACAGTGCCATACCGAGTGCCAGTACGCTGATGACAGGGAGTGTTTTCAGTTTGGTAAACAGGTTCATAATCATTCTCCAGTGTAGTGATAAGATCAGGCTGGTTAATCGCATGTCTGCCTGATGGTGCTAATCTACCGTCACTTGACTGAACGAAAGCTGAACGGGATACGTGCCCGCCAGGAGCGGCTTCGGCCGCGAACGGGGAAAGTCTGAAACATCGCTTCGCGGCTGAAGCCGCTCCTACAAGTGGGAGAGGGCGAGCCGTATAAACCGTTCACCCGCGAACTCTAAACACGTAAGATAGGTCTCATTACCACCCATCCATCACCAGCGTTAAAGGCCATGATCAATAAATTGAAGACCACCGTATTCGCCACCATCGTATTCAGCCTGATGATAGTGTTACCCATGCCTGCATCGGCACATCACACTGAAACCCATTTCGAGGACACCACGAAACACAAGATTGTCTACCAGCTGAACAAGGCCGATACGGATTACATCGATCACATCCTGTTCTCGGCAGGCGAGATGCTGCGGAAATATGGTGACGATATCCACATCGTCATCGCTGCTTTCGGTCCGGGTCTGCATCTGTTGGGCAAACAACCCGGCAGGTTGATCAAACCTTTCCATCAGCAACGAGTGCAGTCACTGGCAAGTTATGGTGTGGAGTTCCATGCCTGCGGCAATACCATGACCTCGCTGAAATGGGAGAAGAAAGACCTGCTGGATGAAGCGACAGTAGTGCGCATCGGGGTGGATGACGTGATGAAGTTGCAGGAGCAGGGGTATACTTATATCAGTTGGTAGTGTGTGTGCAAAACCGTGAGTCCGCTAATGAACGCGAATAAACGCAGATGAAACCTTATTAGCCGCGAAGAACTCAAAATGCGCGAAGAAAATAAATTATTGTTACAGGTACACAGTTACCCGTCATTCCCGCGCAGGCGGGAATGACGGGTAACTGTGTACCTGTAACAATAATTTATTTTCTTCGCGCATTTTGAG
>WFUQ01000141.1 GCA_015484935.1 Gammaproteobacteria bacterium | reverse complement strand
GAATGGATCAATAAAGCCGCAGCGCAGAACCATGAAGTCGCAGGTTTTAAACTGTTGTACTGGGATATCAAGAAAAACGGCATCACCAAAGACAACAAAGCTGAATATGAAACGTTGACCGGCAAAGCCAAATCCGGCAACGGCCATGCGCAGTATTATGTCGGTAAGTTGTATGCCGGTGGATTTGGCGTGAAGAGAAGCCCCACCAAAGCGTTGGAGTTGTTTAATAAAGCTGCGCTTCTGGGTGTGCTCGAAGCAGAACGTGAAGCCACGACTATCCGTGAGGAAGCACAGCGTGCGCAGTTGGCGAAGCGTCGTGCTGAGCAGAAGAGACAAGCTGCACTGAAAGCCAAACGTGAAGAAGAGAAACTGAAGAAGCTGGAAGCAAAACGGAAAGCAGAAGCAGCAAAAAAACTTGCCGCCCAGAAAGAAGCAGAGCGTAAACGCAGAGAGGCAGAAGCTAAAAACGCTGAAGCTGCTGCCAGAGATGCAGAGCGTATCGCAGCAGAAAAAGAGAGACGTGCTCTGGAGCAGGAGCGAGAACGTCGCCGTGCAGCATTGTTGTCGAAGCGTAAAGAACGCGAAGCAAAACGCAAGGAAGAGTTTGAGTCTGATCCCTGTTCCGGTAAATCCGCAAGGTTCCTTTCTACCTGTCGATAATTCCTGATTCGGTGCTGTTGTGCATTGCTGAATCGATCTAATCGCTATATCATGAGTGAACATTCGGACAGCCTGCCTGTCTCAGTTATTCGATCATAATCACTCGCGGTGACAGGCTGCATGAAGAAAAAAGCAGCAGTTAAAAAATCCAGCAAAAAAACCGGAAGCAGACGCGCTTCATCTCCTGCCAAAAAATCAGCCAGCCGTTCAGCTACAGCTGGTTCAGGCCTGCGAGGGCTGTTCAGATCATTCCGTGCGACACGCTGGCTCATCGCGAGTTGTTTCGTATTTCTGCTGGTGTACCTGGCCTATCTCGATGTGAAAATTGTCGATCGCTTCGAAGGACGCATCTGGCAGTTACCTGCAAAAGTATATGCACGTTCACTCGAACTGTATGAAGGTAAAACTATCGATGCGCAGCAGATCGAGTTCGAGCTGAAATTACTCGGTTATACTGCGACAGACAGTATGCCTGCACACAGTGGGCAGTTCTTCCGCTGGCGCAATCATTACGATATCTATCTGCGTGCGCACCAGTATTTGGATACGGCAGAACCGTCCCGTCTGGTCCGAATCACCCTGTCAGACAAGACCGTCTCATCGATAACCGATATCAATACCGGCGAAGACATCGCCATCAGTCGTTTCGAGCCGGCTTATATCGATGGGGTGTTTCCGCAACACGGTGAAGACCGGATACTGGTCAGCTTCGACGAGGTTCCGGATGCCTTCATCAAGATACTGGTGTTGACCGAAGACCGGCGTTTCTTCGAACACATCGGTATCGATTTCTATGCTATCGCCAGAGCGATGGTAGCGAACATCAAAGCGGGACGTACCGTGCAGGGTGGCAGCACGCTGACACAGCAACTGGTGAAAAATCTTTATCTCAGTTCCGAGCGCAGTCTGATCCGCAAGATAAACGAAGCGTTCATGTCACTGTTGCTGGAACTGCATTACGATAAAAAAACCATACTGGAGACCTATCTGAACGAGATCTATCTCGGTCAGGATCGCAACCGTGCGATCCACGGTTTCGGTCTGGCGAGCGAGTTCTACTTCAGCAAACCGCTCGCACGACTGGATTACGATCAACTGGCATTATTGGTCGGCATGGTCAAAGGTGCTTCCTACTATAATCCTGCACGACACAAACAACGCGCGAAACAGCGGCGTGATACGGTGTTGAACAGCATGCGTCTGGAGAACTTGATCTCCGATGCGCAGTACCAGCGATTGATACGCAAGGATATCGTGGTTACGCGCCACGAGAAACGCAGCAAGTATCCGGCTTTTATCGATCTGGTAAAAAGACAGTTAGCGGCATCCTATGATGAAGATGACCTGAGTGCAGAGGGTCTGAATATCTACACCACGCTCGACCCGTATGTGCAGTATCAGGCCGAACAGGCAGTGACCGATACCCTCGCATCGTATTTCAGTAACAAGCCAAAACTCCAGGTCGCATCGGTGATCGCTTCGCACAGCAGTGGTGATGTGCTGGCAGTCGTGGGCGATCGTCATCCGAAGTATCCCGGTTTCAATCGTGCGCTCGATGTACGCAGGCAGATCGGATCACTGATCAAACCGGTGGTGTATCTGGCGGCATTGAGCGATAGTCAAAACTATACCTTCGCCACATTGCTGGATGATTCACCGATAAGCCTGACCAACGAGCTGGGAGCGGTGTGGACTCCGCAGAACTATGACCGCAAATCACATGGTCAGGTGATGTTGTTCGATGCACTGATGAAATCCTACAACATCCCGGCGGTGAAGACCGGTCTGGATGTCGGGCTCGGTGTCATCAGCAAAACCTGGCAGGCACTGGGCGCAGAACGGGCATTACGCGCATTGCCTTCGATCACGCTGGGCGCGATAGATTCATCACCGATCGAGATGACCGGCATCTACCAGACGCTGGCAGCAGACGGTTTCAACTCACCGTTACAGAGTGTGTATGCGGTGACTGACAAGGATGGCAAGGCACTGAGCAGAAATGTCATCGATGTGACCCGGCATGTCGCAGCCGCGCCAGTCGCCTTGATTGATTACGGTCTGAGTCAGGTCGCCAGGCAGGGGACAGCGAGGCGTCTGGCGAGCGAACTGGATTTCGCTGTCGCCGGCAAGACAGGCACTTCGGATGATCTGCGAGACAGCTGGTTCGCGGGTTTTACCGGTGACATGGTGTCGGTGATTTGGATGGGTTATGACGACAATAGCCCGACCGGCCTGACCGGGTCTTCCGGTGCCATGCGTGTCTGGTCACGACAGTTTCAGAATATCAATACCCGTGCATATGCACCCGGCTTTCCGCCCGATATCGAGATGGTGTCGATCGACCGTGACAGTGGATTTCTCGGCGGGGCGGGTTGTGAAAATAATGTAGAATTACCCTTTATCAAAGGTTCACAACCGCAGCGATACGCGGCATGTGCGCAGCAGCCATCGAAAGGCTGGTTACAGGAATTGTTTGGGGATTGATGAATTTTTCGAGACTGGTTTCAGTCATCTTTATCACAGCGCTACTGGCATCCTGTGCGGGAGTGGATCGCACCCTGCCTGATTCTGACGCTGTGCCCGAAACACAGTCGCCATTTCTCGCCTGGCAGATCGATACCGCGCAGCAGAGCCAACCCGTCAAACAGCTGGTAACTCGTGCCGATGAGAAGATGCGACAGTCCGATCTCGCCTCGGCAGAAGTGATACTGGAACGTGCCCTGCGCATCAATAACCGTATCGCTACCGTATGGAGCCGCCTTGCCTGGCTGGCTGTCGAACAGCAACAGTACCAACGTGCGCAGAATCTCATCATCAAGAGTAACAGCCTGAACACCGACAGCCAGTTGCAGCTATTCAACTGGCGCATGTATCGCGATGCCAGTGATTACCGTAATGATGCAGAGGGTGTGGCGCTGGCAAATCGACAACTGTACCAACTGGGCGATCGATAGGCGCGATGAGACGATGAGCGACCGTAACTGGCAGGCAGCAGATTATCTGGGTGAACAGGGACCGTTCGCTGAACTGGTGGAAAATTATCAGGTTCGGCACGAGCAGCTGGCGCTGAGCAGCGCGATCGAAGAAGTACTCAAGAACAAAGGAGTGCTGGTGGCCGAAGCCGGTACCGGTATCGGTAAAAGTTTTGCCTATGCAGTTCCTGCTGTGCTCTCCGGCAGCAAGATCATCATCTCCACCGGCACCCGCCATCTACAGGATCAGTTATTCCACACCGACCTGCCCAAGGTGACGAAAGCCTTGCAGGCACCGGTGAAGACAGCCTTGCTCAAAGGGCGATCGAACTATCTGTGTCTGCATCGTCTGCAGATCGCACCGCATCTCGGCTATGTCAATCGCGAAGTGCAGTCGGTACTCACTGACCTGTCAGCGTGGTCGAAAACATCTGACAGTGGTGACACGGCCGATTTTTCTGCGGTGGCGGAAGACAGTTACATCTGGCCGATGGTGACCTCGACTGCCGATAATTGTCTGGGTGGTGAATGTGATCACTGGGCAGATTGTTTCGTGGTGAAAGCGCGCAAGCAGGCGCAGGATGCCGAGATCGTGGTCATCAATCATCATCTGTTGCTGGCCGACATGACGCTTAAGGATGAAGGTTTCGCCGAGTTGTTACCCAGTGCCGATGCCTTCATCATCGACGAAGCGCACCAGTTATATGAAGTCGCGTCACGGTTCTTCGGCGCGACGATAAGCAGCCGTCAGTTATTGGGTCTGTGCAAGGATGCGGTCGCCGAGCAAGTGAACGATGCGCCCGACATGGGCGAGATACGTGAATATGCCGATCAACTGGAAGCCGCCACCCGTGAATTCAGACTGGCGCTGGGTGATGCCGGACAGAAGCAGGCCTGGCAGCGCATCAGGAACAAACCGTCCATCAAACAGTGTCTGTTACAACTGAGTAATGCGCTGATCGATATCAACAAAGTGTTGCAGATCGCAGCCGAACGCAGCCGTGGTCTCGACCAGTGTGCGCAACGTGCTGCGCTGTTGCTGCATACGTTGAAGCGCTTCGGTTCCGACGAACTGCCTGAGGAAGAACAGGACGATAATGCCATCCTGTGGTTTGAGACCTATACCCGCAGTTTCATGTTACACGCCACGCCAATCGATATCGCGTCGCTGTTCCGTAAACACAGTGACGATTTTGCCAGCAGCTGGTTGTTCACTTCGGCTACCTTGCAGGTCAATCAGTCGTTCGCGCACTTTGCCAACAGCCTGGGGCTGGAAGATTACGATTCGGGTGTCTGGGACAGTCCGTTCGATTACAAGAAGCAGAGCCTGTTATACCTGCCGCAAGGTCTGCCGGAACCGTCCGATTCCTCTTTCACGCGCGAACTGGTAGAGAAAGCCATTCCGGTATTGCAGGCGAGTAAAGGCCGGGCATTTTTCCTGTTCACCAGTTTCCGTGCGCTCAACGAGGCACAGCAACTTCTGAAACAGTCACTGACGTTTCCATTGTTCATTCAGGGCGACCTGCCCAAACATGAACTGCTGGCACAGTTCAGGACGACCGACAACGCCATCCTGCTCGGTACCAGCAGCTTCTGGGAAGGGGTCGATGTGCGCGGTGAAGCACTGTCCTGTGTCATCATCGATAAATTACCGTTCGCCTCGCCGGGCGACCCGGTGATGCAGGCACGTATCGATGCCATGCGACAATCAGGCAGGCAACCGTTTATGGAATACCAGGTGCCGCAGGCTGTGATCGCACTCAAACAGGGCGTCGGTCGCTTGATACGTGATGTCGATGATACTGGTGTGGTCATGTTGGGTGACACCCGGCTCACCAGCAAAGGCTATGGCCGGGTATTTTTAAACAGTCTGCCGACCATGCCCATCACTCGTGAGGAAGATGACGTGAAAACGTTTTTTGCGGCCAATGAAACCAGACGATCTGCGGCGGAGCAGTGTGATGAAACTGTTGGCAGTTGATACCGCGACCGAAGCCTGTTCAGCGGCGCTGTTGATAGACGGAGACATCCAGCAGCGATACAAGATTGCGCCACGTGAGCACAGTCACCTTATCCTGTCGATGATCGAACAACTCACCAGCGAAGCGGGCATCACGTCTGCCGATCTGGATTGTCTGGCTTTCGGGCGCGGGCCGGGTTCGTTCATGGGGATACGGATCGCAGCCGGTGTGGTACAGGGCATCGGCTTTGCACAGGAACTGCCGGTGGTGCCGGTTTCGACATTACAGGCGCTGGCATTCAACGCCATGCGTGAGACCGGTGAAGACAAGGTGCTGGCCGCTATCGATGCGCGTATGCAGGAAGTGTACTGGGCCGGCTATCAGCGAGACAGGTCTACGCTGGAATGTGTGATCGAGGAATGCGTCAGTCCGCCCGATGCAGTCATCATGCCCGAATCAGGTAGATGGGTTGCGGCGGGAACGGGTTGGGACAGTTATGGTGGCACGCTGACTCCGCTCTGCGCAGACAACATCAGTCAGATGCTACCGGCGTGTTTTCCATCAGCGGCGGCCATCGCCGAGCTTGCGGCTATCGAATTCAGCAAGGGCAATACCGTGCCTGTGGCTTCGGCCGTGCCGGTGTATCTGCGCGATGATGTGGCGAAGAAGAAGGCGGAACGCAGTCAGGGCTGAGTGCGCTTTTATCGGTAGTGACAAGGCCTTGTCTCTCGCCACTCAAGCTATCTTGCTGTATCATTCGCACCAACCAAATCCACATCTCAGCAGAAAAAAGATACGATGGAAATCAACGCAATCAACAATCAAATCAAAGACCTGAAGCAGCGTACCGAGTCGCTTAGGGGGTATCTTTGACTACGATCTGCGTAAGGAAGAACTGGAAGAAGTCGTCCGTGAGCTGGAACAGCCCGGTGTCTGGGATGAACCCGAGCGAGCCCAGAAGTTAGGCCAGGACAGAGTCCGGCTGGAGAAGATTGTCCTCACCATCGATACGCTGGAGCATGCGTTGAACGATGCTGCCGAATTGCTGGAGATGGCGGTCGAAGAAGACGATGAGGAGAGTGTGCAGTCGGTCGAGGCTGATCTGCAGACTTCCGAAAAACAGGTCGCCGAACTGGAGTTCCGCCGGATGTTCTCCGGTGAGATGGATGCCAGCAACGCCTTCCTCGATATCCAGTCCGGTTCCGGTGGCACCGAAGCGCAGGACTGGGCGGAGATGTTGTTGCGTATGTATCTGCGCTGGGGTGAAGCACATGGTTTCAAGACCGAACTCATCGAAGCTACCGCGGGTGATGTCGCCGGCATAAAAGGTGCCACTATCCGCTTCGAAGGCGATTATGTTTTCGGTCGATTACGTACCGAGACCGGCGTGCATCGTCTGGTGAGGAAATCACCGTTCGATTCTGGTAACAGACGCCATACGTCGTTCGCGGCTGTGTTCGTTTCCCCCGAGATCGATGATGATATCGACATCGACATCAATCCGGCTGATCTGCGTATCGACGTATATCGCGCCAGTGGTGCAGGTGGTCAGCACGTCAACCGCACAGAATCGGCGGTGCGTATCACGCATAATCCGACCGGGGTGGTAGTGCAGTGTCAGAACGACCGCTCACAACACAAGAACAAAGCGACTGCGATGAAACAGCTCAAGGCGAAACTCTACGAGTTGGAGATACAGAAACGCAACGCAGACCAGCAGGTGGTAGAGGAGAGTAAATCCGACATCGGCTGGGGCAGTCAGATACGATCCTATGTGCTGGATCAATCGCGTATCAAGGATCTGAGAACCGGCGTGGAGACAGGCAATACCCAGGCGGTACTCGATGGTGATCTCGATCAGTTCATCGAAGCCAGCCTCAAGAGCGGACTCTGATGATCATGTATTTATGCATTTACAACCCGGCACCGAAGGTGCGAACAGATAGTTACTGATATGACTGAAGAAACCAAAGCAAGAACACAGGAAGACGAAAACAAGCTCATCGCACAACGCCGTGAGAAGTTGATGACTATCCGTGAAAACGGTTGTGCATTCCCCAATGATTTTCGTCGGGATTCGATGGCAGCTGATCTGCATTCGCATTACGGTGATAAAGACGGTGATGAGCTGGATGAGCTGGCGCAGCGAGTGAACGTCGCTGGACGTATGATGCTGAAACGGGTCATGGGTAAAGCCAGCTTTGCGACCATCCAGGATATGTCCGGTCAGATCCAGTTGTTCCTGCAACGTGACAGTTTGCCTGAAGGTGTATATAACGACGGATTCAAGAAATGGGATGTCGGTGACCTGATCGGTGCCGAAGGGGTGTTGTTCAAAACCAAGACCGGTGAGCTTTCGGTGAAGGTCGATTCGGTCAAGTTACTGACCAAATCACTGCGGCCGCTACCGGAAAAATTTCATGGTCTGACCGATACCGAAGTGCGTTACCGTCAGCGTTATCTCGACCTGATCATGAATCAGGAAGCGAAAGAGACGTTCCGCCTGCGCACCAGAATCATCTCCTTCATCCGTAACTATTTCGACAGCCATGATTATATGGAAGTAGAGACCCCGATGATGCAGGTGATTCCGGGTGGGGCGACCGCGCGTCCGTTCGAGACCTATCACAACGCACTGGGTCTGCCGATGTTTCTGCGGATCGCACCGGAGCTGTATCTGAAGCGTCTGGTCGTCGGTGGTTTCGAACGGGTGTACGAAATCAACCGTAACTTCCGCAACGAAGGCGTTTCGACCCGGCATAATCCCGAGTTCACCATGCTGGAGTTCTATCAGGCCTATGCAGACTATAACGACCTGATGGATCTGACCGAAGATCTGTTGCGCAAGCTGGCGACCGAGGTACTGGGCACGACCATGATCGCTTATCAGGGCGACGAGTATGATTTCGCCAAACCGTTCGCACGACTGAGTGTGTTCGACTCGATACTGAAATACAATCCCGATCTGAAAGCCGATGACATCGCTACGCTGGAAAGTGCACGCAGGGTGGCAGAAGGTCTCGATGTGAAACTCAAAGACGGTTACGGCTTGGGTAAAGTACAGATCGAGATCTTCGAGAAGACGGTCGAACATCGTCTCATGGATCCGACCTTCATCACAGAATACCCGACCGAAGTTTCACCATTGGCACGACGCAATGATGACAACCCTTTCGTCACCGATCGCTTCGAGTTCTTCGTCGGTGGTCGGGAGATCGCCAATGGTTTCTCGGAGTTAAACGATGCAGAAGATCAGGCGGAACGTTTCCAGAAACAGGTAGAAGAGAAGGAGGCCGGTGACGATGAAGCCATGCACTTCGATGCGGATTATGTCCGTGCGCTGGAATATGGTCTGCCACCGACAGCCGGTGAGGGTATCGGTATCGACCGCCTGGTGATGCTACTCACCGATGCGCCGTCGATACGGGACGTGATCCTTTTCCCGCACATGCGGGCGGAAGTCGAGTAACAAAAAAGGCAGTCATGATGACTGCCTTTTTTTATCGATAAGCTCGAGATATCCCGTCAGCTTTTTATCCTGCGGCGGGCATCCACACCGACAAGACCGACAGCCAGTAGCCAGCAATGCGAGCATAGCGGACGGATAATCAGAGCAAGCCTAGGTGTCGTCGGGTAGTGAGTAGGGCAGGTCGAGCAGGTCTATCGCAGATTCAGCATCCTTCAGTTTCAGTTTTTCCTTCTCGGCGGATTTTATCTGTATCACTGCCAGTGCTTCGTATCCGGTGCCGACATCGGCTTGAACGGTGACCAGCGTGCCGGTGTACTGGTTTTCGGTTGATGTCTCGGTCGCCAGTTCGTCACCCGCGGCAGGGGGGGTGTCGGTGGTGATGTGGATGCGGTACATGCGGCGTTTCTGTTTACCCAGATAATGCGTCCGCGCCACGATCTCCTGCCCGGTATAACAGCCTTTCTCAAAATTGATGGCACCGAGTGCGTCCATATTGACCATCTGGGGGACGAAGGCTTCGGATGTCGCCTGTGTTATCTCCGGGATGCCGTCACGTATATTGAGCAGGTTCCAGTGCTGGTTGCCGACAGCCGAGCAGTGGACATCCAGATTCTGCCACAGTGTTTTACAATCCTCGACATTACCGAATACTTCGTAGCGTTTGTCCGCGACTTTGATGACGATATATCTGTCGTGTTGCAATACCTGATTCACAGCCTGAGGTAAGTCGCCTAGCTGGTCGCGTAATTGTTCACCGGCCTTGTCTCCGCTGACACCGAGATGTATCAATGCCGAGCTGGCATCGCCCATCTGTACATCCGAGCGCACCACGAACAGCTGCAATTGTGACTGCGTTTTTTCGAACAGGTCTTCGGGGATGACAGCGAAGATGGTCTGGTCGTGCTGGAACAGACGGAAGTTGGAGATCAGCCGACCTTTCGGTGTACAGAACCCGCTCAGTTGACTGCGTTCGGGGGATAGCTGGTTGATATCATTGGTGAGTTGACCCTGCAGGAATTCTCTGGCATCGCTGCCCATGATGGCGAGCAGCTTGTATTGCGACAGATCGCACATGATGTCGCCACCCAGTGTCGCACGTCGTTCACGGTCTTCGTTGCCGAAACTGACGAGGGTTCCGCCATCAAATTCAGCGCCATTACTCTGCAGGAATTGTTGCCAGTCAGCTATCATTTTTTCACCTTCAAAAGAGCCTACAGTGTAGACAATTTTTTCTATGGATACATTCCCATTTTACAGGGTTATAGTCCGTGCATGAATCGACCATGAGCGCTGCCGGGTTACCAGCCGGTTGACGGTAGGTCGATATAGCTATATGTTTGCTTTCGGTGTACTGTGTACTAGTGTTTAGAGTAGACCAATAGCAATAAACGATAACAATAAAAACTATGGATTCATGACGTGGCAGCCAGACGGCCTAAATATCTAAATCTCTTCAAGATCCGATTGCCGATGAATGGCATGGTGTCATTGGCGCACCGTGCATCCGGCGTGCTGTTGTTTCTCTCTATCCCTTTCAGTGTCTGGCTACTGGAACGCTCTACGCTCAGTGCCGAAGCTTTTCAGTCGGTGCTCGACTTATT
>WFUQ01000140.1 GCA_015484935.1 Gammaproteobacteria bacterium | reverse complement strand
AGATGTGTATAAGAGACAGCTCTATCGTAGCCTTTACTGCTGATGACGAAGTCATCGTCGGTCAACCTGCGAAACGTCAGGCGGTCACTAACCCGGACGATACCCTGTATGCAGTCAAACGTCTGATCGGTCGTCGATTCGACGAAGAAGTCGTACAGCGTGATATCAAACTGGTGCCATACAAGATCATCAAAGCCGACAACGGTGATGCATGGGTCGAGTCGCATGGCAACAAGATGGCACCACCTGAAATTTCAGCACGTGTGCTACAGAAGATGAAGAAGACTGCTGAGGATTACCTCGGCCACGAAGTCACCGAAGCGGTGGTCACCGTACCGGCTTACTTCAACGATTCACAACGTCAGGCGACCAAGGACGCAGGCAAGATCGCCGGTCTGGATGTCAAACGTATCATCAACGAACCGACTGCCGCAGCACTGGCTTACGGCATGGACGGTAACCGTGGCGATGCCAAAATCGTGGTCTATGACCTGGGTGGCGGTACCTTCGACGTCTCTATCATCGAGATCGCCGAGATCGACGGTGAGCACCAGTTCGAAGTACTGGCGACCAACGGCGACACCTTCCTCGGTGGTGAAGATTTCGACATGCGTCTGATCGATTACCTCGCAGACGAGTTCGAAAAAGATTCCGGTATCAACCTGCACAACGATCCACTGGCGCTGCAACGTCTGAAAGAAGCGGCTGAAAAAGCCAAGATCGAACTGTCTTCTACCCAGCAGACCGATATCAATCTGCCTTACATCACAGCGGATGCTTCAGGTCCGAAACATCTCAACCTGAAACTGACCCGTGCCAAACTGGAAAGCCTGGTCGATGATCTCATCTCCAGCACCATCGCACCTTGTAAACAGGCATTGGCTGATGCCGGCTTATCTACCAGCGATATCGACGATATCATCCTGGTTGGTGGTCAGACCCGTATGCCCAAGGTACAGGATGCAGTCGAAGAGTTTTTTGGTAAAGAACCACGTAAAGATGTGAATCCTGACGAAGCCGTCGCAGTCGGTGCCGCTATTCAGGGTGGTGTACTGGGCGGTGATGTCAACGACATCCTGTTACTTGATGTCACACCACTGTCACTGGGTATCGAAACCATGGGCGGTGTCATGACTAAACTGGTCGAGAAGAACACTACTATCCCGACCAAGGCACAGCAGGTCTTCTCGACGGCTGATGAGAACCAGACAGCGGTTACCGTGCATGTCCTGCAGGGTGAACGCGAGATGGCCAGCGGTAATAAATCACTGGGTCGTTTCGACCTGACTGATATACCACCGGCTCCTCGTGGTGTACCGCAGATCGAAGTGTCTTTCGATATCGATGCCAACGGCATCCTGAACGTATCGGCCAAAGACAAGGCGACCGGTAAAGAACAGTCCATCGTCATCAAGGCATCCAGCGGTCTGTCTGACGAAGAAGTCGAACAGATGGTGAAAGATGCAGAAGCGCATGCAGATGAAGACAAGAAGCTGCGTGAGATGGTCGATGCCCGTAACGCGGGTGAGAGCATCATCCATGCGACCGAAAAATCGATCAAGGATCTGGGCGACAAGGTCGAAGCCGATGAGAAATCAAAAGCGGAAGCGGCCATCGAAGAACTGCGTGAAGCACTGAAAGGTGAAGACAAGGATGCCATCGAAGCGAAGACAGCTGCACTCACCGAGATCGCTGGCAAGATCGCCGAGAAAGCCTACGCACAGCAGGCCGAAGCGACCAATGCAGATGCATCGGGCGATGCGGCAGACAGCGGTGCCAAGGCCGACTCAGGCGAAGAAGTTGTCGATGCTGAATTCGAAGAAGTGAAAGAAGACAAGTAATTAGCGGCTAGCCACTTAACACTTGTCTTTGGCCACAGAGGCACAGGGTACGCAGAGCATGAATCAACCCTCTCGTGTACCCTGTGTCTCTGTGCTTTAAGTTATCGAAGAAAAAAAGATTCAAACCGGAAAGTAAACCAACATGTCAAAACGCGATTATTACGAGATACTGGGTGTCAAAAAAGATGTCAACGAGGCTGACCTGAAGAAGGCCTACCGCCGTCTTGCGATGAAACATCATCCGGATCGTAATACCGATAACCCGGACGCGGAAGACCAGTTCAAGGAAGCCAAGGAAGCCTACGATGTGCTTTCCGACCCGCAGAAACGCTCAGCCTACGACCAGTATGGTCACGCCGGTGTCGACCCCTCGATGGGCGGCGGTGGTGCCGGTTTCAGTGGTGATTTCGGTGATATCTTCGGTGACGTGTTCGGCGATATCTTCGGTGGAGGTCGCGGTGGCGGTGGACGTTCACGCGCCTATCGCGGTTCAGATCTCCGCTATAACCTGGAGCTGACACTGGAAGAAGCAGTGTTCGGTACTGAAGTCAGTATCCGTGTGCCCTCATTGACCAACTGCAAGAGCTGTAACGGTACCGGTGCCAAAGAAGGCTCCACCCCGAGCACCTGCACCACCTGTGGCGGTGTCGGTCAGGTACGTATGCAGCAGGGCTTCTTCTCCGTGCAACAGACCTGTCCCAATTGTCACGGACAGGGCAAGGTCATCTCCGATCCGTGCGGCAGTTGTCACGGACAGGGTAAGGTGCAGGAGCAGAAGACGCTCTCCGTCAAGATTCCGGCCGGTGTCGATAATGGTGACCGGGTACGCCTGTCCGGCGAAGGTGAAGCCGGTGAGAATGGTGGGCCCAGCGGTGATCTGTATGTACAGGTTCAGGTCAAACCTCACCAGATATTCAAACGCGACGGGGCTGATCTGATGTGTGAGATGCCCATCAGTATCGGTACCGCCACACTGGGCGGTGAGCTGGAAGTGCCGACACTGAACGGTCGGATCAAACTCAAGATTCCGTTCGAGACCCAGTCTGGCAAGTTATTCCGTATGCGTGGCAAAGGAGTCAAACCGGTAAGAGGTGGGCCACCGGGTGACCTGATCTGTCGCGTTCAGGTGGAGACACCGGTTAAGCTCAACAACAAGCAGAAAGAACTGCTGCGTGAGTTCGAAGAATCGATACAATCCAGTCACAAACACAGCCCGCAGAACAAATCGTGGCTGGACAAGGTGAAGAGTTTCATCGACGATATAAAGACGTAGACTGTAACGACACAGAGCAGCAACCTGCTCGTGCTGTACAGGTGCTGTGACCTTTGCCTTTTACGCAGCTAAAAAATACAATACCGGTCAGACGATAATAAATACTGACTGACCGAATCACATTCTGGGGAAAACATGCTTAATATAGCCGTTACCGGCGCAGCGGGTCGTATGGGTCGCGCCTTGATCGAGGCATGTCACGAATCCGATTCATGTAAACTGTCAGCTGCGCTGGAACACGCCGGTAACAGTCTCATCGGCAGCGATGCCGGCGATATGGCCGGCCTGGGATCGCTCGATGTGCAACTGGTCGACAGTCTGGCCGCCACCGCAAACAACTTCGATACCCTTATCGATTTTACCCGCCCGGAAGTCACCCTGAGCAATCTGGAATATTGCGTCGCCAACAAGAAGAACATCGTCATCGGCACTACCGGGTTCACCGACGAACAGAAAACACATATCACCGAAGCGGCGAAGTCGATCGGGGTCATGTTCGCGCCCAACATGAGCGTGGGTGTGAACCTGTGTTTCAAATTACTGGAGATCGCAGCGCGGGTCATGGGTGATGAGGTCGATATCGAAGTCATCGAGGCGCATCATCGTCATAAAGTCGATGCGCCTTCCGGCACCGCAGTCAGGATGGGTGAAGTTAACGCCGATGCCCTGGGGCGTGATCTGAAAGAATGTGCAGTCTACGGCCGTGAAGGCATCACCGGCGAGCGCGACAGAGGCACGATAGGTTTTGAAACTATCCGTGCCGGTGATATCGTCGGCGAACACACGGTCATGTTTGCCGATATCGGTGAGCGTGTCGAGATCACCCATAAGGCATCCAGCCGCATGACCTTCGCCAACGGTGCAGTACGAGCGGCACTGTGGTTACAGGACCAGCCGAACGGACTGTATGATATGCAGGATGTGCTGGGTCTGAGATAGATTCCGGTTATCGGTACAACGATTATTTACACATAAACCATCAGATATCCCAAATAGAGACAGAGAACAACAGATATGAATATCGCCGTCGTATTTCCCGGACAGGGCTCACAGAGCATCGGCATGCTGGCCGAGTACACCGAAGAATGGCCAATCGTGCAGGAGACCTTTCAACAGGCGAGTGATGTGCTCGGTTATGACCTCTGGGATATCGTCAGTAACGGCCCGGATGACAAACTCAACCAGACCGCCATCACCCAACCCGCGGTACTGGCAGCCGACACTGCCGTGATGCGTGTACTGTCGCAGTTGTGCATGTTGAAACCGTTCGTGCTGGCAGGTCACAGTCTGGGAGAGTATGCCGCACTGGTGGCGGCAGATGCTATCGATTTCACCGATGCCATCAAACTGGTGTCGCTGCGCGGACAGCTGATGCAGAACGCCGTGCCCGAAGGTGAGGGCGCGATGGCGGCCATCATCGGCT